>JBGQGR010000218.1:0-5739 GCA_041497495.1 Anaerolineae bacterium
CATCTCGACCGGACGGCGGCCCATGTTCGGTATATAGGAGTTCTCATTGCAGAAGACGCACTGCCACGGGCACACGCGGCTGGTCAAGATCGTCGCGACGCCGGGCGGCCCCCAGCCGCATTCGGGTTCAAGCGGCCAATTAAATTTGCGCGCGAGTTTCTTGCTGGCGGGCTGCGGCCACAACGTGCGATCGATCATCGGCCACTCGGCCATTGATTTTGCGCCGATGCCCATGATGACGCGCGGAAACGATTTTGGATCTCTGACCAGATCGACGATGATGTTCTCGCCCGGCCCTTGGCAGATCCGATCGAACTCTTCAATCGCCGTCATTTCATCGAGCGCGACAGTGGCGTGCATCCCGCCGGTTAAGATCAGGCCAGTGGGATTCACTTCTTTGAAAAGTTTCGCGGATCGATACGCCACCGGGAAAGTGTAGCTGCGCACATTCATGATCATGATCTCGTAGCCGTGCAGGCTCTTCTTCAAATCATCCCACGAGGTGAACGCGCGCGTGGATAATAGATCGGTGCTGATACCGTTGGTATGCAAGATCGTGCGGAGCAAGCCCAAGCCGTGATCTTGCCACTGCTCATGCGGCCCGCTCGGATTAACGAGGTCGCCTAAATCCCCTAAATCCAGCCACAGGATTTTGGACTGCTTCGTCTCGTTGGTTGTTTTGTTCTGATTCAAAAACTTAAACACGTTACTCTATCTCCAAAACTCAACGGCTGCGGCGACGGCTTCCACGCCATCGAACGATGATTGGGTATGGGAGGCCAATCCGCAATCCCAGATATTACAGCCGCTGCCGCCCGGCGAAGCCGCTTTCCAGATCATGCCAATAGGCCACTTGCGGCTCATCATACTTCCAACACAACAACACTTCACGCCCGTCGCGCAGCGAAGGAAAATCGACCAGACCTGTGGATAAATCTTTCAGCACCACGCCCAATTCCTGCAGCGTTTTGGCGTTGTTCTCAATGCGTTTAAACTCCACAATCATATCGCTGGCGGTTTTGCTGCCGCCATTGCCGACGGCATGATTGAACACCGGCTCCAGTTGCGGATAATTAGCCACAATCTTTTGACGTGCTGCCAGAATTTGACTGACTAACGCGCGCACGCGTGGCAGAGCTTGATTCGCTTCATCTGAGGTGAAGTGCTTAACCATGAGCATAAACAACAGTGCGAAAGTCGTAAAGGCTTTCGCACTGTTAAGAGGTTAGTGACAGCTGCAGCCGCCGGAGGATGCTTCGCCGCTGTCTTTCGTGCGGAAAGAAGAACCGCATCCGCAGGAAGACACCGCATTGGGATTCTCGATGCGGAAACCGCCGCCCATCAAGTTGTCGGCGTAATCGATCGACGCGCCGAGCAAATAATCGCGGCTGATCGGGTCGACGTATAACGTTACGCCGCTCGATTGAAATACTGCGTCTTGATCACGCGCCTGCGACTCGAAGGCCATGCCATACTGCATGCCTGAGCAGCCGCCACCCGCGACAAAGACGCGCAAGCCATGATTCGGCAAATTCTTTTCCGCTAAAATTTTCTGCAAGCGCTCGGCGGCCAGCGGGGTCAGTTGCACCAGCTCTTCCGTGACTTCTGCAGCTTGAATGGGTTCGATGAATGTTGTTGCCATGGGTGTGTCTCCTCCCAAATGTCTAGTTGACTGCTTTGGATTGATTTTAGCACCTAGCAAGGCTCTTGTCAATTTACTTGATAATGGTGATATTTATTGATCGACCGATAAAGCACGCGGCGACTGGATCAGAAGTCGCCGCGGCGGACAGGTCTGAGTTGTCAGCTAAAGCCGATCGGGTTGAGCTAACGATTGGAGGTCTAGTTTTGTATCGCAAGATCTTTGATGAGGTAGACACAGGCCGGGCTGCCATTCGCGATCGATTCAAGGCGCTGCGGAACTTGACCGGTCAGGACGCGCAGCATCGCCTGATCGACGACGCACACATCGCCGTGCTCGCGGACTAGATCGCGATACGGGCAGTTAAGCGTTCGAAAAAGAAAGCCGCCTTCGACTTGTTCGTAACTGGCCGAGTAGCCTTTTTCATTCATGAATTTGACGATGCGATCCATGCGCTGGGGCATCGTTTCGCCGGGCGGAGCGATTGGCGCTTCAGAGGCCACGCGTTGCGCGACACCGTTCAGGAAGTCGCTCAGTTCGCCGGGCTTCGATCGATCGTGGACTTCTTGCAAGACGACATCGGCCAGTCCGACATAGTTCTTGGGGAAGTAATTGTCGGCCGCATCCGTCAACGAATAAACATGCTGCGGCCGGCCGGGCGTATCGCGCCGCCGGACTTTGGGTGCTTGCACCAGCCCTTCGCTGCGTAAGATGTCGAGGTGATGACGTATCGTGACTGGTGTGAGCTCTAATTCTTTGCCGAGGTCTTCGACAGTGGCGGTGCCGGACTGCTTGAGGATTTCTAGAATGTGTTGGCGAGTGGCTTGCATGCTAGGCCTCTTTTCCTGAGCAAAATTCACTATCGGCCCCCGCCAGTTTTATTGTATCATCCGAAAAAGGAAAGTCAATTAGCCTATGCCTGTCTTTTCTATGTCATTTGTCATGGAATTTGAGGGAGGAGTGACCAATCATGAACACTTGATTTTGGTTCCAACAGTTGCGAATTTAGTTGAAGCAAGGTAGAATAATTCTGGTTGTGATGAACTGAACGAAATGGGGGATGGAGATATGCGTGTTCAGAATTTTATCGGCGGCCAATGGGTTGAGGCTCAATCCGGCCAAGTCTTCTCCAGTATCAATCCTGCAAATGAAGAGTTAGTCGCCGAAGTCGCGCAGTCGGACGCGCGCGATGTCGATGCCGCGGTCGGAACAGCATCAAAGGCTTATGATAGTTGGCGATTGACTCCCGCACCCAAACGCGGCGAGATTTTATTCCGCATTGGCCAACTGCTTCTTGAGAAAAAAGAAGAACTCGCTCAACTATTGACACGCGAGATGGGCAAAGTCATTGCCGAAGCGCGCGGTGATGTGCAAGAAGCGATCGATATGGCGTTCTTCATGGGCGGTGAAGGACGCCGCTTGCTAGGCTATACCGCGCCGGTCGAGATGCCAAACAAATTTGGCATGGCCGTACGTGATTCGATCGGCGTGTGCGCGATCGTAACACCGTGGAATTTCCCAATCGCGATTCCGTCCTGGAAGATTTTCCCCGCCATCGTCGCTGGTAACACTGTTGTCTTCAAACCTTCACCTGAAACGCCTGCACTCGCCGCTGCCTTCGTTAAAGTAATAGAGGAAGCGGGCTTGCCGGCGGGTGTGGTCAATCTGGTCACCACCAACAGCATCAAAGCCAGCCAGGCGCTGATTGCACATCCATCGGTGCGCGTGATCTCATTTACAGGATCGACCAACACTGGTCGATCGATCGGCGCGGAAGCGGCGCGGCTGGGCAAGAAAGTTTCGTTGGAAATGGGCGGCAAAAACGCGATCATCGTGATGGATGATGCGAATCTCGATTTGGCGCTCGATGCAACATTGTGGGCTGCGTTCGGTACAACCGGTCAGCGCTGCACCGCTGCTTCCCGATTGATTATCCAGCGCAACGTCCATCGAAAATTTGTCGATCGATTAGTCGATCGAACGCGTCAACTTAGGTTAGGCGATGGGCTTGATCCGAAAGTTGATGTTGGCCCATTGATTAATCAAGCGGCTTTGCAAAGGGTTAGTGGCTGTGTCGATATTGGGAAACAGGAAGGCGCGAAAGTAATCGCCGGCGGAAAGATATACTCGAACGGCGGCAAGGGATTTTTCTACGAGCCGACGTTGTTTGATGAGGTTACTCCATCGATGCGAGTGGCGCAGGAAGAAATCTTTGGGCCCGTGTTGTCGATCGTGGAGTTCGATGAACTCGATGAAGCGATCAAGATTAACAATAACTCACTCTATGGTTTATCGAGCAGCATCTTCACTGAAAATGTGAACGCTGCTTTTCGATCGATGCGCGATATTAACAGCGGCATCGTCTACATCAATCACGGCACAACTGGCGCAGAAATTCAATTTCCGTTCGGCGGGACGCGCGGCACGGGCAATGGTCATCGCGAAGCCGGGCAGGTGGGCATCGATGTGTTCACCGAATGGAAAGCGATCTATGTGGACTACAGCGGCAAGCTTCAACGGGCGCAGATCGATCAATCGGGCTTTGGCGTGGCCGAATGAATGTGCGTCGCACATCGAACTGAACTGTGATAAAATAGCGCGCGTTGAAAGATCGATATGGAATTATTTTGGGAAGATGATTATGCCATTGCAGTGGCGTTGAAGCGCACGCACCCCCAGATCGATCCGTTAGACGTTGAGTTGGAAACACTGCATCAATGGATCATCGATCTGCCCGAGTTTAGCGGCGACAAATCGATTCAAGCGATTTACTTGTTAGAAGCGATTCAAACAGAATGGTATGAGGAGGTAGCCTCACATGAGTCAACAGCCTGAAATATTTGAAAACGATCCAATGGTCCCCGCCGAGCTGCACAACAATGTGTTTATCACGACGTTGGATAAACTGTACAATTGGGGCCGCAAGCGATCGATGTGGCCGATGATGTTCGGTCTGGCCTGCTGTGCGATCGAAATGATCTGCACGGCGGCGAGCCGCTACGACTTGGAGCGATTTGGCGCAGGGCTGATGCGGCCCTCACCGCGACAGAGCGATCTCATGATTGTGTCGGGCACAGTGACGAAGAAGATGGTGCCGACGATCGTGCGTTTGTATAATCAGATGGCCGAGCCGAAGTATGTGCTGTCGATGGGCGCTTGCGCGACCGGCGGCGGACCATTCAAAGAAGGCTATAACGTCGTGTCGGGCATCGATAAATTCCTGCCGGTCGATGTGTATGTGCCGGGCTGCCCGCCGAAGCCGGAAGCGTTGCTGCATGGCTTCTTGAAGTTGTATGAGAAGATCGAGAAGCAGAGCATCCTAACGGTGCCGTGGTTCCGCAAAGGCGACATCGAGGCGATTCCGATTCCAATCCTCGGGCCTGATCTGATCGATCCGCGCCGGCTGCCGGAGATTCGAGAAATCAATGCGTTGGTGGCGAAGCAAGCAGCCACTGCGCCTGTTGCTGAACTAGCCCATTCGTAAATTACGGAATGGCTGGCGATTAGAAATCGCGCCTATGAACCACGCGAAATCGCCCTGCGGCGATTTAGGTAGCCGACGACGGTCGGCTTCGCGTAATTGTTGAAGAGATTTCAATCGCCGGTGAACGTTAAGAATGGTTTTAAAATGAGGAATCAATTATGAGTGTGAAAGTTGCTGCTCCTGCGGCTGAGTTGACCGGACCACTGGCCACGCTGAAAGAAAAATTTGGTGACGCGATTTCGGGCGGTGAATACGAAGGTGCGTTGGTCAAGAGTGAGAACTTGATCGAAGTTGCCACTTATTTGCGCGACGAGTTGGGTTACGATTATTTATCGAGCGTGACTGGCGTTGATTATCCAGCCTCGAATGAAGTCGAATCGGTCTATCATTTATATTCGACCAAGCACGGGATGCACAAGGGCGGCGGCCCGCTGGTCATTAAAGCACGCGCGCCGCGCGACAACAGTGTGATCCCGTCGGTGACGTCGGTGTGGCCCGGCGCCGATTTTCAAGAGCGCGAGTCGTGGGACTTGATGGGCATTCAATATGAAGGCCATCCCAATCTCAAGCGCATTTTGATGTGGGATGGTTTTGAAGGGCATCCGCTGCGCAA
>JBGQGR010000219.1:0-5728 GCA_041497495.1 Anaerolineae bacterium
AAGGCCTCACGCAGGGCATCGCGGAAGTTGTTGGACAAGTCGGACATGTTCATTGAGTCGCCCATCATTGAGCCCATTGTCGCGATATGCCGCTCGAACGCGCCGGGCGCAGCAAAGTTAGCGGCCGTGGCTAACACGCTGACGCCCACGACGATCACGATCAGATACGAGAGAAATATCTTCCAACTCAGATGTTGGCGAACCTGCTTCATAATCATGCCGTCACCTCGTCGTCAAAGCGATAGCCGGCGCCGCGCACGGTAGTGATGAAATCTTCGCCCAACTTCTGACGCACATGCCCGATGTGCACGTCGACGACGCGGACTTCGCCGTAGTAGTCGTAGCCCCATACTTTTTCGAGCAGCTGCTCGCGGCTGAGCACCAGGCCACGATTTTCGGCCAGCGCCTTCAGTAGATCGAATTCGATCGTCGTGAGTTCGATCGGTCGATCGTCCACCCAGACTTGATGGCTGCCCGGGTCGATACGAACGTGATGGAACGTCAGCACATTGCCCTCGGCCCGACCACTGCCGCGCAAGCGGCGCAGTGCCGATTTCACGCGGGCGACCAATTCGCGTGGACTGAAGGGTTTGGTGAGGTAATCGTCCGCGCCGACGGACAGGCCGATCACTTTATCGGCTTCTTCGGATTTGGCTGTGAGCAGAATGACATACACATCCGATTCACGCCGCAATTGGCTCAACACCTCCAGCCCGTCAAAGCCGGGCAGCATGATGTCCAATACGATGAGATCGGGCTTGAAGACGCGCGCCGCTTTCAGCGCCGCAGAGCCATCGGCGGCGGTATACAACTCGTAGCCTTCTTTACGGAGATACGCGCTGGCCAAGTTGACGATACTGGGTTCATCATCAACGAGTAGGATTTTGACTGGCGGCATGGGTGGCTCCTTGAACGAAGAATCACCGGAATGATTGTAACTGAAAACAGCGACCGAACCAAGAGCGTTCGATCGCTGCAGAATCAGTTTGATGGATGATCGGTTTAGCCTTCACTCAACTCGACAAAGTTGCCGTGCCACGTGTGCAGGAAAACTTGCTGCGTGTAACCGTTGACACTCAACATACCGGCCGTCTTGCCGTCGCGTAGAATCTCGATCGTGTAGTAACCGTAGAACGGATCGGGCTGAGCGCTGGCTTTCGCGCCAGGCAAATAAGTGTCAAGATAACGCTGCGCCGCCTGAATCGCTTGATCAGCACTGACCGGCATTTGACCATTAGCTTGCGGTGCGGGCTGACCGCCCATCATGCCATTGCCCATCATCCCACCGGAACCGGCCATCGGACTATACTTGAGATTCCACATCATGTTCGGGCCATATTCGGGATAGACCGCGAGTGTCACCGGATCGACCAGCACTTCAAATGCGCCAATGCCCGTGCTCTTCTCGGTGATACGGGCATAAGCGTTGTTGTCGAAGATCACGATCTCACTCACGATTAAGTCGGGGTTATTGAAGCGTGCCACATACTCGGTCACGGCTTTTTTAGCCTGATCGACCGAGAGGGGCTTGACGCCGTACAACTGACTTGACCCAAGACCACTCATCATGCCGTTGCTGCCTATCATGCCATTACCCATCATGCCGCCATTCATCATGCCAGGGCCATAAGGGACTGTTCCCGTAACCGCCTGCGTGCTGCCGTTCATCATATTACCGTAGGGCATTTGCGCCACGCTCGTTTGATTGGGTACATAACCGCCCATCATATTCCCCGTCCCGAAAGGCATGGCCCAACCAGTGCGCCCCAGCGCAATGCCGCCTGCAAACAAAGCCACGCCGATAGCAATTACCGCAATGATCGCAATCGTCCAACGTTGTGTCGTATTCATGTTACTCAACCTCCAGGTGGAATTTGATATCAGTTTACGTTGGACAGTATAGCCGCTTAGCTTGAAGAGTCGTTAAAGCGAATTTAAAGATCGTGTAAAGATTGTACTCTACCTGTCTGACTAGCCTGATATAGCGACAGCGAACCGAAGATCGTCGTGAAGCGTTGTGTGACTTCGACTTGATCGAAACCTGTGTCACGGATCATCGCTGGCAGCGAGCCTTGCACGTTATCGGTGGCTTCTTCCAATCGCCGGATCAGCAGCGACACGATCGATGTGTAGAAATTATGAGGCCGACCAAAATCCAACACGTTTAGTTCACCGCCGGGCCGCAGTACGCGATAGACTTCTTTGAACGCACGGCGCTTGTTCTCGGTGATCAGATGATGGATGACAAGGCTCGACACCACGCGGTCAAACGACTGATCGGGATAAGGCATTTCAAAGGCCAGGCCGCGATCGAGCGTGAGGTCCACGCCAGCTTTCGCCGCCTTCGCTTCGGCAATAGCCAGAATCTTCGGATCGCCATCCAAGCCTACGACTATCGCATCAGGATGAATTTGCTTGATGAGGATGGCCAGCGTCGCGGTGCCGCAGCCCAGATCGAGCACACGCTGGCCTGGTTCGATCCGAGCCTGATCGATCAGCCGGCGTTTCAGTTCGAGTTCGCGCATGGTGCGGCGCAGCACCGGATCGAATAAGGGTGTCAAGCGATCGTAGCTTAATGCCGGAATATACTTATCATTCCTGTTCATTGTCTCGCCTCCTCATCGGTGCCGCAGTCTGCACTCACAGTTACGAATACTTGGTCACTTGTATCTTAGGGTATTTTTTAACGCCGGCCAGATGTAATAGCAGTGCCGCACATTGACGACAACCAGTATGCGGCAGCCCGGATCCCATCGAGCAACTTCCAATATTTGCCGGGTGAGGTAAGTCGTGTGGGCTAGCCTGGCGCGGCGCATAGCACCGCCAGCTAACGCCGCAATCAAACCATACAACTCATTGGCAAACGAGTAGACTGCGTCACGTGACCATAATCAGCGTTCCGCCCTCTTTGACTTCTAGCAATGCATCCTCATAAGCCGAGATACGGCGCGTCCAGCGATAGAACCACTGCGCCGCATCCGGCAATACATTGACACAGCCGTGGCTGCGCTGGCGTCCAAAATCGTTGTGCCAGTACGCGCCGTGAATCGCTACGCCTTCCGGTGTGAAGTACGTTGGAAAGGGCACGCCGGGGAGATCGTAGCCATCCGATCGTTCTTGAAAGCCGATCATGTGGCGGCGCGGGCGCTTGCGAATCACGTTGAACTTTCCGATGGGCGTGCTGAAATCTACGAGGCCAAGGCCAACCACGTTGAACCTTGCGCCGGTCGAGCACTGCGTCGAAAAAACGAGCGCGCCGTTCTCGTAAGCGAACAGCATTTGCTTGTGGGTGTCCAATTCAATTCGCTTGCCCTCAACCTCCGGCGACAGCGGCATCATCTCGGCTGGCGGGATGAAGCGCAAGTCTTCCGCTCGAACATATTGCGGTGCGGCCTGATACTGATCGTCGCGCAGCTGATACCATGAGTGCCCCAGCTCGTCTTTAACACGCGCAATGACCAGATGCACGCTGCTGTAATACAGTCGATAGCGCCGCGGCGCTTGCTCGTCAGGCTTGGAGCGCAGTTCAGTATATGGCACACTCACCTGCGCCCAGAAACCATTCGTCGGCACGTCACGCACGATCGGATTTCGTTGATGCTCGACGGGTTGTACCCACGACGAATACACCCAACCCGAGTGAGTCAAGTTCCAGATCGGATTGTGAGTCATCAGACCTTCGGTGCTGATCGAATCAAGCAACGGGATGACGGTATCGCGTGGCAGTAATCGCACTTTGCGCGCGCCCGGCTTGGGATCGGCATAAGCCCAGATCGCAGGATCGGTGACGCGCCCTAACCACAGCGGTTCATCAATAGGTTTCTCGTCCGGCGAGTTCCATCCAATCAGGGGCGTCATGAAGGCCGCGCTGGCCACTTTTAAGAAATCACGTCGATTCAAATTCGGCATAATTCATCTCTTTATCTAAATTGGCTTACGACTGAAGTTCTCCAAATACAACAATACGCTGGCTATCGATCAAATAGGGATAGCACGAGATCAAGGTCACAGTCGGCGTACTGGTGGGCGCCATGACTTCGACTTGAGTCGGCTCAACGAGCCGGCTGCCCGTGATCACGTAACGATAGCGCTGCTGACCTACGTATACAATCACTTCATCGCCAGGTTTCAATCGATCGAGAAATCGGAATAGTTCACCATACACATCATTGTGTGCGGCCAACACCAAATTACCGCGCTCGCCCGGATTGGCCGATCGGACTTCATGACCGACACCCAGTTTCAATTGCTCCCAATCCGTGCCATGCACGACAACGGCATCAATGCTGAGAGCCGGAATCTGAATGCGCGTGGCTTGAGCGGGAGCCGGTGTGGAGATCGGCACGGGCGTGATCGATTGAGCGTAGGCTCGCAAATGCGCCGGAATCTCATCGAAGTTGGGTGCGGCCCCGCCGGGCGAAGTCGGCGGTTTGTGACCATCCGGTAGAACGATCGCACTGATCAGTGGCGCCGGTGTGGAAGTCGGCAGCGATTGTGCTGCGACTGAAGTTTGATTAGTCACTTCGCGTGACTGTTCTAAGCCGACGCCGATAAGCACCACTCCGAATACTGTGCCAACTTCGATCAGTAGCAAGAATCGTTCGCGCCAAGTTTTGGCCCTTGGCTTGCTCGATCGGCGCACTCGGCCCACGCTAGGCTCGTGACGCGCATTGCGCTTGCGGATCGCAATGACCTCTTCGAGTTCTTCAATGGATAGTTCTTCCACGATTCTATGATCAGACATCGTCAGCCCTTCGTCTCATCTTTTACTTCACATCGATTTTGAAATTATGCGCCAAACTCAGATTGCCCCGATTGATTTGAGTGGTGATCAACCATAGTCGGTTCATGCCACTCAAGTCGGCCATTGTGGCATAGCGGCCTTTGCCTTTCGCCGCCGCGAGGCCATCTTGAGGTGAACTCTGACCGGACCCAACGCTGCGATCGAAGTTCCGAGCAAAGCTAAGCGCCACCAGCGTAACGACAAACAGCTCGTGGTGCATGGATCAAAGTCCACTGGTCGAGATTTTATTTTGAGAAACTATGCGGTGAAACGAGGTGGGGGATCTAACCTGGGCAAAGCAATTGAGGCAACAACCGGTGACTTCTGAAAGGTCGTGCGTCCGATCGGTGAGAGCGCGGTGAGTGAGACGGATAAGACGAGCAAACTGCTCAAGCACGGCAGCGAACCACAATGCTGATCGACTATCGATGTGGCCGCATGCGAACCAGCCCCGGCATGCACGTCATGACCGCCTGTCAAGACGGCTAGTGACAGACTCACGAGGAGGATCGAAATCAAGATCAAGTGGGCACGCGACTTTGTTGCCATGACTTGCTATCTCTCAAATACCGAACGCAAATGAGTAGTTCAAGGGTGACGCGTTGAAGCTATCGTGTATTTATTTTAATACACTCGGCACATTCAGATTAATGCTGACCTTAGAAGCCCACGGCGTCTCAAGCCCAAAACGAACGATGGCTCGATCTCAGCTGTTGTCTGAGCACCAGAGCGAACTCATTACCTCAGGGCAGCAGGCCACTTATCGCATGATGGATTGAGTCAATGCGATTCTGGATGTGAGCCGGTTTGAATGTGGCCAGATGTCTGTGAACTGCACGCCGACGGAAGTGAAGCCAATGATCGAGGATGCGCCGCAACTGCAATCAGTGTTGGCCGACCAGATGCAGATTCGATTGTTCCCAATCTTTCCTGACGATTTGCCCT
>JBGQGR010000220.1:0-5725 GCA_041497495.1 Anaerolineae bacterium
CAAGATCATGCTGGAGATTCCGATCGTGTCAGCGAATATGGATACTGTGACTGAAAGTGAGATGGCGATCGCCATGGCCCGCGCCGGGGGCATTGGCATTGTGCATCGCTTCATGTCGATCGACGATCAGGTCCAGCAGGTCGCGAGGGTGAAGAAAGCCGAATCGTTCGTCGTCGATGATCCGATCGCACTCTCCATTAATCATACGATCGGCGACGCCAAAACCATCGTTGATGATACCGGCACCGGCGGAATTTTAATCGTCGATGAAGATCAAAAACTGATTGGCATTGTCACCACGCGCGATCTGCTATTCGAGAGTATTGATCTGAAGCCGATTGGAGAGATCATGCATCGACAAGTGATCACCGCGCCGCCGGACACATCGCTGGAAGAAGCCGAAAAGATTTTGCATGCGAATCGCATTGAGAAGCTGCCGCTGGTCGATCGACAGCAGCGCATCGCTGGATTGATCACACTCAAAGACATCATGAAGATTGCACAGTTCCCGCAAGCGACGAAAGATGCACGCGGCCGCTTGGCAGTGGGTGCGGCGGTGGGTGTGCGCACTAATGAATTGCAGCGCGTCGAGTGTCTGTTGAATGCAGGTGCGGACTGCCTCGTCGTGGATATTGCGCACGGCGATTCGGAATTGGAGATCGATATGATCCACCAGATTCGAGCGCGCTTTCCGCAAGCGCAGATCATCAGCGGCAATGTGGCGACCGCTGAAGGGACGCAGCGTTTGATCTACGCGGGCGCAGATGCGGTCAAAGTGGGCGTCGGCCCCGGTTCGATCTGCATCACGCGCGTTGTAGCGGGCGCGGGTGTGCCGCAGCTTTCGGCGGTGATGGAGTGCGCGCAGATTGCACGTGCGGCCAACATTCCGATCATTGCGGACGGCGGCATTCGCCAACCTGGCGATGCGGCGAAAGCTTTGGCGGCCGGCGCTCAATCGATCATGATCGGCAGTCTGTTGGCCGGAACGGATGAGAGTCCGGGCTTGATGATGACGCGCAACGGACATCGCTACAAGGTTTCGCGCGGCATGGCTTCCGTGGAAGCGAATGTCGTGCGTAAACAGCGTGAAGGCGATGGCCGCGTCCTTCAAGAAGACATCGACGAATACGTTTCGGAAGGTGTTGAAGCGGCAGTGCCGTATCGCGGCCAGGTTAAAGAAATTCTCACTCAACTCGTCGGCGGAATTCAATCGGGCATGAGCTACAGCGGCGCACATTCGATTGAAGAATTATTTGAAAAGTCAGTGTTTGTACGGATGAGTCCCGCTGGGCTGCGAGAATCGCATCCACATGATGTGGAAGTGTTATAAGTTCGTCGGTGGTTCGGGTGTGGTAAAATCCGCGCAGTGATTGATCTTTGGAGGTACACATGCAAAGTTCCGGTAAACTGATCGGCTTGATGTTGCTCGCGGGCGGCTTGTTGTGCGGCGCGATCGGCGGACTGTGGGCCTTCACGCAAAAGACTGCGGAAAAACTCGACAGCGGCGGGCTGGTGTTCGCGATCGGCGGACTGGCGATCATCGCCCTGCCGTTGATCTTCGCCGGTATCTTCATGTTTGTGCGCGGCGGCCGCGAAGATGTTGAGCTGCAGCAGATCGCTAAAGAGCGCAAAATCCTGAGCATGGTCTCGGCGCAAGGTCAGGTGAAGATCGCCGAAGTTGCTTTAGAGCTAAACGCCACACGCGATCAGATCAAAGACTGGATTTACGATCTCGTTGGCAAAGAGCTGTTCAGCGGTTACATCAATTGGGATGACGGTGTGTTATTCTCCAAACAAGCCAGCCAGTTAAAAACGGGGCAGTGTCCCAACTGCGGATCGAAGCTTGAACTCGCGGGCAAGGGTGTGGTAAAATGCCCCTCGTGTGGTAGTGAAGTTTTTCTGAGCAATTAGAGATTAGAAAGTAGAGATTGGAAATTGGAGCCGCACTTTGAGTTAAGGTACGCTTACTCTAATATCCAACTTCTAACTCCAATCTCCAAAGTCAAAAGGAGACTTATGGGCAGCAATCTCACGGATCAACTCAAGAGCAATCGAGGCGGTTTCTCTAAACTTCTCAGTCACGTCCCCGGTTTTCACGGCTACATGGAAAAAGAAACACGCCGTGATGCGGACAAATTGATCCGCGATACGCTGGCGACCAAACTCGATCAGCAGCTCACGCATATCACTAATTTGCAGAGCGATTTGATTGACGGCGGCGGCCTTGACTTCGTCGATGATGTGGAAGGCGCATCGGTCAAACTGCGCACCTTCATTGCCCGCGTCCAGACTGCGCCGCGCGGCTATGGCGGTCTGTTCGATCCCGTACATGTGCGTGAAGAGCAGTTGGATCAACTCTACAACTTCGACGCGCAGTTGTTCGGCGAAGTCGATCGGGTGGCATCGGCGATCGATGGGGTGTACTCGGCGATGAATCCTGCGCCCGCCGCGCCTGCCGCACCAGCACCTGCCGCCGATAGTGCCGCTCCAGCTGATAGTTCTGCCGCGCCCGCTCAACCGACGCCGCCACCGGCACCAACCGGCCCGGCCGCAATCAAGAGCGCGATCTCTGCATTGCAAGTGGTGTGCTCAAGCTTGAATGATCTGTATGACAAGCGCGAGCATTTGTTGACGGGTACCATGTAATCGGTTAAGATCAAACATCTTCATCTAATAAGAAAACTTGGAGGAGTCCCATGCCACGCATAATCGATGTAGTTGAATTCAACGATGAGAGCGGTCAGGAAATTGTCCATCGCATTCCGGAAAATGGATCGGGCGATTTCCGCTTCGGATCGCAAGTGATCGTCCGCGAGCAGCAAAACGCAGTCTTCTTCCGCGACGGCAAGTCGATGGATGTGTTTCAGGCCGGCCGCCATACCATCAGCACGGCCAACTTGCCGATCCTTAGCGGCTTGATCGGGTTGGCGACGAGCGGCAAGACACCGTTCACCGCTGAAGTTTATTTCGTGAGCTTGCGCCAGTTCCTGGATATGGGTTGGGGCACGCCGGAGCCGATCGCCTTCCGCGACGCCGATCTCGGCATGGTGCGGCTGCGCGCAAACGGCGTCTACTCGTTTCAGATCAAAGATCCTTCATTATTCGTCAACAAGATCGTCGGCGCGCGCGGCATCTTCCAGACTTCAGATATCGAAGATATGCTGCGCAGCGTGATCATCAGCAAGTTCATCGATCTACTGGGCGAAGCAAAAATTCCGTTCCTTGATCTGGGCACGAAATACAACGAGTTAAGTGCCGGGGCCAAAGCCAAGATTAGCGCTGACCTCGAGGCGATGGGCATTCAGTTGATGTCCTATTACGTCCGAGCGATCACGCCGACCGAAGAAACGGCCAAGGCGCTGGACGAGCGCGCGAGCATGGGCGCGATCGGCGATATGAACAAGTATCTTCAATTCCAGGCGGCACGCGGCATTCGCGATGCGGCTCAAAACCCCAGCGGCGGCGTTGCCGGTGCGGGCGTGGGTTTGGGCGCAGGCTTGGGCATGGGCCAGATGATGGCCGGTGCCTTCGCGCAGTCTCAGCAAGCAGCTCAGCAGCCTCAGCAAGCGGCCGGTGGGGGTGGCGGCGGGCCTGCGCCGGAAGTGATGACCCCGGCTGAAGCGGCGAACTACCTCAAAGTTACTGAGGCAGATATTCAATCGATGATCGATGGCGGGCAGATCAAAGCGAAGAAGTTGGGCGCGAGTTTCCGCATCGCCAAGAAAACCCTCGACGATTACTTGAGCAGCTAAATCTTCATGCCTCGTTGCGAGGAACGTAGTGACGAAGCAATCTCAACATCGATTGAGCGATAGCTTCGGTCCGCTCGCAATGACGGTGACATACAAGAAAATCGGGTCTCTCAAAGAGACCCGATTTTTTATTTCCCGAAATTGCGGATCGCATCCGCAACGATCTTCACATCACCTTCCGCAAATTCGGGAAACATCGGCAGCGACAAAATTTCGCGTGCAGCCTTTTCCGTTTCGGGCAGCAAACCGGTATCGCCTAATCGACCGCGATAGGCGGGCTGCAGATGGATGGGCATGGGGTAATGAATCGCCGTGCCGATACCTTGATCGTTCAGCTGCTTCATCAATCGATCGCGCTGCGGATGGCGGATGACGTACAAGTGGTAAACCGATCGGGTGTTCGCCAACTCGATCGGCGGGGTGACGACCCCGAGCAGCATTTCGTCGTACATCGCCGCGCGCTGCTGGCGCAGTTTGTTATCGGCGTCCAGATGACGCAGTTTAACACGCAGGATCGCCGCTTGCAATTCGTCCAGCCGAGAATTCCAACCACTGATCTCGCTGATGTATCTTTCGCGCCAGCCATATTGGCGCAGCAAGTCCAAGCGTTCGGCCATCGCTGCATCATTCGTTGCCACTAAACCCCCGTCTCCGATCGCGCCCAAGTTTTTTGTCGGATAAAAACTGAAGCAGGCCACATCGCCCCAACTACCCACGCGCCGATCGTGATACAGCGCTCCATGCGCCTGCGCGCAATCTTCGATCACTTTGAGATGGTGCTGCTTGGCGATCTCCAGAATCGGATCGAGGTCCGCCACGCCACCGTAGAGGTGAACCGGAATGATCGCTTTCGTGCGCGGCGTGATCGCGGTTTCGATCATGCGAGGATCGATCGTGTAAGCCGCCGGATCGATATCGACCAGCACCGGCGTCGCGCCTGCTAACTCGATAGCGGATACCGTTGCGACGGCGGTATGCGCCACGGTGATCACTTCATCGCCCGCGCCAATCTCGCACGCACGAATGGCAAGATGCAGCGCCTCGGTGCCTGAGCCGACACCCACGCTGTGTTTTACGCCGGTAAAGTGCGCGAACTCGCTTTCGAACGCTTGAGTCTGAGGACCGAGAATGTAGCGATTGCCTTCGATGGCTGCCTGTATAGCCGCATCGATCTCGGCTTTGTGGCTGAGATACTGCGCGTGCGGATTGGCGACCGGGATACTCATCGATAAATTCCTATTGAATTTATGGCAAGGGCAGAATCCGCACATTATCGAAACGGATCTTTAATGGATTCTCGGCGCTGTTCAAATCTTTCGAGTGCACGAAAATGCCAAACTCGCGCTGGCCGGTGAAGGTACTGTCGGTAATGCTAAAGAGTTGTGTCCCGTTCACTTTACCGGTGATGTTATTGCCATTGCGGATGATAGTGACGTTGTTCCACGTGCCCGTGTTGCCGACTAAGCCGCCGGGCAGTGCCGCCTTTTGAACGATGCTCGTACAACCGCTGAAGCCGTTCTGGCATATCAGCAACCGGTAATCACTCACGACGGTATTGTCAGCACCCGAGAATTGCAGATCGAATTTGTAGAAGTTTCGATTCGGATCAAACGTAGGATTGCCATTGCCGTCACGATCGAAGGTGGTCACGCTGGCGCCAAAGATCAGACCGAACCGCGCGCTGGCCTTGCCCTGGATCACATAGAGATCGGCGCTGTATTCGTAATTGTTCGTGGCAGTGACATTCGGCGAGGCGGCGGCCACATCGTTCAGGGTCGTCAGATAGAGGTTCATCGCGCCGCTTGGATTGCCTGCAGTGTTGACGCTTTGCCCCCAGCGTGTGCAGTCGGTCCCGCAGGTTTCGGCATAAGTTCCACCCCAGGTCAGAAAATCTGAATTGGTGTTGAGACCACTGCCAAACGTGTAATTGCGCAAGTAGTTTAGAGTCGGCGTGGGCGTCGGTGTGGGCGTCG
>JBGQGR010000221.1:0-5724 GCA_041497495.1 Anaerolineae bacterium
ATTCCAACTGCCCCGCCAATTAAACTCAACGTCATCGCTTCGATCAAGAACTGCAACAGAATATCGCGACGCTTTGCGCCGACGGCTTTGCGCAGACCGATTTCACGCGTGCGCTCGGTGACGGTGACGAGCATGATGTTCATCACGCCGATGCCGCCGACCAATAATGAGATGCCGGCGATCGCGGACAGAAAGACCGTGATCGCTGCGCTGATCTGGCCGAAGGTGGCGAGCAGATCGGATTGGCTGAACACGCGGAAGTCGTCTTCATCGCGATAGGAGATGTTGTGCCGATCGCGCAGCACATCGATCGAGTCGGCCTTCACTTGATCGGCGGCATTCGGCCCGGCGGCTTGAATCAAAATTGTTGAGACGCCGGCCAGCCCGGACTTGGCGCGCACATCGCGCAGCTGTGTGCGCGCGGTACTCAGCGGCACAATCACTTGATTGTCGTCGTTGGCGAATTGATTGCCGCCGCGCGCGGCCAGAATTCCGATGACGCGAAACGGAATATCGTTGATCTTGATCGAACGATCGATCGGCGTGAGATCCGACGGGAAGAGCTCATCCAAAACGGTTTTGCCAATCACCGCGACACGCGCCTGGGCTGAGACATCGTCGTCGCTAATGAAGCGGCCGACCTCGACATTCAAATTACGCGCAGCGGCGTAGCCGGGGGTGGCACCGCGCACCGTGCTGACCAAATTTGAATTGGCGTAACGCACTTGAGCATCGAGACGAATGATGGCCACGCTGCTGGCGGTGTCCTGCACTTGCAGCGGATCGCCCAATGCACGCGCATCATTCTGCGTCAACGAAGTCTGATAATTCTGGCTGGCCAGATATTGTGCGGCTTGCGACGATCCCAACTTCGATTGAACGAACAACAAATTCGTGCCCAGCGCGTTGAATTGATTGTTGATGTAATGCTCCACGCCTTGACCGATCGAGAGCAGGGCGATGACGGCTGACACGCCGATGACAATGCCGAGCATCGTCAAGAAGGCGCGGAGTTTGTTGGATAAGAGCGCGCTGATCGCGCTGCGGAAGTTGTCAAGAATAATCATGTTTAATCACGTTGAGGCGACCTCGCCCCTACAATTCGTTATTCGTATCTCAACGCATCAATCGGATTCAATCTCGACGCGCGCAGCGCCGGATACAGACCAAAGAACAGACCGACCGCCAAGGAGAAGCTGGTCGCCAGCAGTACCGGGCCGATCGAAATTTCAGGCTTGAAGTTCTGCACCAAATTCCCGATCGCCCATGAGCCGAACAAACCGATTGAGATGCCGATCAATCCGCCGAGCAGCGACAGCGTCACCGCTTCGATCAAGAACTGAAAGAGAATATCGCGCTGCTTGGCTCCGACCGCTTTGCGCAAGCCGATCTCGTGTGTGCGCTCGGTGACGGTGACGAGCATGATGTTCATGATGCCGATGCCGCCGACTAATAATGAAATCGCTGCAATGGCCGACAAAAACACTGTGACCGCCGCTGTGATGCCCGCAAAGGCTTTCAAGAAATCGGCCTGACTGAACACGGAAAAATCGTCGTCGTCGCGATACGAGATATTGTGCCGATCACGCATGACGGCTTTGATCTCCTCGATCGCGGCGGTCTGGTTTGCATCGCTGGCAATCTGGGTGTAAATGTACGAGATCACATCTTCGCCCGCGCGATTCTTGATCGGGAATAAATCAGCATGCGCGGCAGACAGCGGCAGATAGATTTGGTTGTCCACATCGCCGAAGGCTGATCCGCCTTTGGCCTCCAGCACGCCGATCACTTTGTAATCCAGTTGATTAATTTTGATCGATTGGCCGATCGGGTAAGCGCCGTTTGGAAAAAGATCTTTCAAGACCGTCTGACCAATCACGGCCACGCGCGCGTGGGTCGCCAGATCGGTATCGCCGATAAAGCGTCCTTCGATCACGACCCAACTGCGCACATCGGCATATTCGGGTGTGACGCCGCTGACGACAGGCCGCGTCGAATTGTTGCCAACGACGACCAATGCCGACGTTTGAATTTCGGGTGCGACGCCGATCACATCCGGCACGCGGAATGGATCTTTCAAGGCTTCGGCATCTTTCAACGTAATCGCCGGGCCTAATGCGACGTTGCCTTGCAGCACTGGGCCGGAGGGCGGACCGGAACTCGTGGCATCGGGCGCGCCGGGCAGCACGAACACCAAATTCGTGCCGATGCTGCCGAATGCCTGGCCGATGAATCGTTCGACGCCGCGACCGACCGACAACAGCGTGATCACTGCCGACACGCCGATGATGATGCCGAGCATCGTCAAGATCGCGCGCAGCTTGTTGGCGATGAGCGCGCGCAGCGCCATGCGAATGTTTTCGGAAAGAGTTGAAGTGTTAATCATTATTCGTGCCCCCTCCCCAACCCTCCCCCAACAATTGGGAGAGGGTGACGCGCAGCGTCGGGTGGGGGCGTTACATTTCTACGATTTGATCTGTTACTGGCTCATCGCCGACGATCTGTCCGTCGTGAATGCGAATGATGCGCTTGGTGTGCCGCGCGATCATCGGATCGTGCGTCACGAAAACAACCGTGATGCCTTTGTCGCGATTCAGGCGCTGGAAGATCGCTACGATCTCCGCGCCCGATTTCGAATCGAGATTGCCCGTCGGTTCGTCAGCCAAGATGATCGATGGATCGTTGACCAGCGCACGCGCGATCGCCACGCGCTGCTGCTGTCCGCCGGACAGCTCGCTGGGCCGGTGGCTAAGCCGATCGGCCAGGCCGACCGATTCGAGCGCGGCCTTCGCTTTAGCGCGCCGCTGCCGATTATTACCCGAATAGATCAACGGAAGTTCGACATTTTGCAAGGCTGTCGTGCGGGGCAGCAAATTAAACATCTGAAACACAAAACCGATCTTGCGATTGCGGATTTCGGCCAGTGCGTTGTCGTTGAGCGAATGCACATCGACACCGTCCAGCTTATACGTGCCCGCGGTGGGTTGATCAAGACAACCGATGATGTTCATCAGCGTCGATTTGCCTGAGCCGCTCGGGCCCATGATCGATACGAGTTCGCCGGTCTGCACGGTCAGTGTCGCGCCGCGTAACGCGTTGACTTCCGTCTCGCCCATGATGTAGGTCTTGACGATGTTGTTGATTTCAATAGTCGGTTGCTGTGAAGACATGTTCATTCAATGATCACTGCTTAAGAAGTGTCACGGGCTGCGTGTTGCGTGAAGAAAAACTACAAATCACGTATCACTCGTCACGTATTACGTTTTATCCGCCAAACGGCAGGCCGCTGGTCTGCGGCACGACCAAGACATCGCCTTCATTCACGCCCGAAGTCACTTCGCTTTCACTGGCGTTGCGCAGGCCGGTGAGAATTTCCACTTCTTGAATCTTGCCCTCGCGTCGAACGTTGACGTACGTCTTGCCCGTCGCTCGATCGATGCGGATCGTCCAGTTGGGAACGATCAACACATTCTCGTGCGTATCAGTCACAATCTCGACGTTCGCGCTCATGCCGCCGCGCACCAAGGCCGTGGTGGGATCGAGCGTGAGGGTGACTTTATATGAAATGATGCCGCCCACATTCGAGGCGGTGGGCGCGATGCGATCGACGTGGCCGGTCAGGGCTTGATCGGGCAGCGCATCAATCGTGATTCGCACGGGCTGGCCTACTTTCAATTGACCAACGCTGCTTTCATCGACGCCGACATTGATGTGGAAGGAAGTCAGATCGGCCACGACGACAGCTGGTTGCAAATTGCCTGCGCCGACCGACTCGCCTACCGAAATATTCAACTCCGATACCGTGCCATCGATCGGCGCGACGAGCGTGGCTTTCTGCAAGCGCAATTTGGCTTGATCCAAATTAATCGCGGATTGCTGCAGCTGCGCCAAAGCTAACGCTTGCGATCGATCGTCGCCCTTGAGCTTATTCAAAGCCGATTGGGCTTGCGCCACCTGCGCGCGCGCTGCCGCAGTTTGAGCATCATTGCCGCCGCGCAATACCAACTCGTATTGTAGTTTCGCGATCTCCGCACCGATAACCGCTTGCGCATATTGCGACTTGAGCGTATCGATCGCCACGCCGCCGATCGGCTTGTCGTTGACTTGATTCCAGCGCAATTCAACTTGATAGCGCGTTTCATTCGCGTTATCCGCTTGCAGCTTGGCGATTTGCAATTGCAGCGGATCAGGATTGCCTTGCAGCTGCTTCAGATTTGCGGCTGCGCTGGCGAGGTTCGCCTGGGTCGCCGCTAGATCGTCGGCGGACGGAGCAACCGTTTGGCTGTACACCAATTGCTGAATGGCCAAGGCTTGCTCGGCTTGCATGACTGCCAGATCGAGATCGCCGCTATCCAATCGGGCTAACACATCATCCTTTTTAACGGACAGGCCTTCGCTCACCAAAATTTCGTGCACGGTGCCGACCGTGCCAAAACTCAGATCGACTTTGGCTTCCGGATCGATGTTGCCGCTGGCGCTGACAGAGGCGTTGATCGTGCCGCGGGCAACGAGCGCAGTCCGCTCAGCCGTGGGAGCTGCGGGTTGCGATCGGTTCGTGATCCCGATCCCGACTATGATAACGAGTGCGATGAGTGCGAATATCCACCACTTTCGGCGAAGCATATTGTCCTCTCATGATTATGGATGTTGGAATTTGGATGTTGGAGGCTGGAGTGATGGTTCGCTTCAGCGATCAATCTTCCAACCTCCAACCTCTAAAATCCAATTGTCTACATTAGCCGACAGATTATACCTGCTTTAATTATATTCTGCATCTTGTAGGTAAATGATGAATCAAACTTGGAGAAATTATTTGCAGGCGACTTTGTTCCGTGGTAACATAGTGATCGGTTGTTCAAATCTTTACGAACGGATTTTTCAGGAGCAACATGGGATCTTCAACGGACATTCCGGATATTGTCATTGGACGCCTGCCGATTTATCTGCGGGCACTGTCGTTTATGGGGATCACCGGACAGGAGATCACCTCGTCGGCCGAATTGGCTGAGAAGTTGGGCATCAGCTCGGCGCAGATCCGCAAAGATTTGTCGCACTTCGGCGAGTTCGGTAAGCAGGGCACCGGCTATCGCATCAGCCACTTGCAGGAACAGCTTAAAAAGATTCTCAAGGTCGATCGGGAGTGGGATGTGGCGCTGATCGGTGTCGGCGATCTCGGTCACGCGCTGGTGCGGTATGGCGGCTTCAAAGATCGCGGCTTTCACATTGTGCTGGCTTTTGATAGCGATCCGATCAAGGTCGGTAGCGAGGTCGGCGATTTGACGGTGCAAGATGTTGCCCACTTGCCGGAGATGATCAAGAAGCGCAACGTGCAGGTGGCGATGTTAACCGTGCCGGCGAAGGATGCGCAGGCAGTGGCCGAATTGTGCGTTAAAGCCGGCGTCAAATCGATCCTCAACTATGCACCGATCAATCTCACACTGCCCGATGATATGCATGTGCAATATATTGATCCAGTCACGCATTTGCAGCGCATGACGTATTACTTGTAAGGCAGGATACCACCCCATACATGGCAGACAGGGCTATAGTCTTGCCCAACATCACCCCGATCAATCTCACGCTGCCCGATGATATTCAGGTGCAGTACAATGATCCAGTCAGGCAACTCCGTCAGCGCATGATGTAGTGTCTCGCGTGATTCCTTGTCTGCCCAAAACAAACGCCGCCAAGATCGATTGATCGATCTTGGCGGCGTGCTTAATA
>JBGQGR010000222.1:0-5704 GCA_041497495.1 Anaerolineae bacterium
ATGTCCTTACGGTGGTGTGACAACGGGCGGGATTATATCATCGACGCCAATGAACAACAAACACATTTAACCAAAGCGGCCCGTCACATAGTCCTCGGTGCGTTTTTCACGCGGCTTGATAAACAACTGCGTGCCCGGCCCTTCTTCGATTAACTTGCCTTGCAAAAAGAAAGCGGCATGATCGGACACACGGGCGGCCTGCTGAATATTATGCGGCACAATGACAATCGTGTATTGCTTCTTCAGCTCTTGCAGCGAATCTTCGATCTTCGCGGTCGAAATCGGATCAAGGCCGCTCATCGGCTCGTCGAGCAAAATCACTTCGGGTTCAAGCGCCAGCACGCGTGCCAGACACAAACGCTGCTGCTGGCCGCCCGAAATGGCGAAGCCCGATTCATCCAATCGATCTTTGACTTCGTCCCACATCGCTGCCGATCGCAAACTCCGCTCCACGATTTGATCCAGCTTAACCCGATCGCGCACGCCGGCCAATCGAGGGCCGTACTCGATGTTGGCGCGGATCGACAGCGGCAACGGCAACGGCTGAGCAAACACGATCCCCACGCGGCGGCGCAGATCGATCACGTTCACGCTGGGCGCGTAAATATCATCACCATCGAGCGTTACGCGGCCGGTCAATTTTTTAACGTCGACCAGATCGTTCAATCGATTCAAGATGCGCAGCAGCGTCGATTTGCCGCCACCCGCCGGACCGAATAGCGCGGTGATCTCATTAGCATAGATCGTCAGATTGACACCGTTGAGGCCTTCGGTGCCATCTTCATAACTGAAACTTAGATTTTCAATAACGATCTTCGGTGTGCGTTCCATATCTTTTAATGCGGTAGGGGCGTGGTGACCTCGCCCGTACAAATTACCATTGACGTTTGCGGCGATAATAACTGCGGATAACCGCCGCGATCACGTTCATCGTCAAGACAAACACCATCAAAACCAACGCTGTGCCGAATTGAATTTGCACCGGCATGTTGGGCACCTGCGTGCTGATCACAAACAAATGATACGGCAGCGCCATCGTTGCATCGAAGATGCTCTTGGGCAGCGTCGGCAGGAAGAAGGCAGCAACCGTAAACAAGATCGGCGCGGTCTCACCCGCCGCGCGTTCGAGGCCCAAGATCACGCCCGTTAAAATTCCGGGCAAGGCCTGCGGCAAAATGATCTTGCGAATCGTCTGCCACTTCGTGCCGCCCAGACTGACACTCACCGTGCGGAAACTCTGCGGCACCGATCGCAGCGCTTCTTCCGAAGTGCTAATGATCACCGGCAGTGTCATGATCGCCAACGTCAATGAGCCTGCCAAGATCGATGTGCCGAATTGCAAAGCCAGCACAAACAAGCCGAGTCCGAACAGCCCATACACGACCGATGGAATTCCGGCAAGGTTGATGATCGCCAATCGGATTAATCGTGTAAACGTGTTGTCGCGCGCGTACTCACTCAAGTAGATCGCGATCGATACGCCGAGCGGGACGGAGAAGATCGCCGTGCCGATCGTCAACCAAAACGTGCCGACGATCGCCGGCCAGATGCCGCCAGCCCGCATGCCATCGCGCGGCGCGGTCGTCAGAAATTCCCAATTGATCGCCGAGCCGCCTTTGAGGATGATGTAACCGACGACAAAGAAGATCGGCAGTACGACCAGGATCGTGACGATGGTGAGGAAGGCGAAGCCTAGACGCTGAGTAAGGAATCGAGACATTTAATTAACCACGGATGACACGGATGTCACTGACATTTTATTCTTACAATATGCGCCGCTTGTATTCGAGTCGAAGCGTCGCAAAGTTGATTACCAATCCCACACGCAGCCTCGTGACTTTCAAGTAATTGAGAATTTGGGCTTCATCAATTTCAGTAATGTGCTTTATAGCCTTTGTGTCGACGACGATCTTATCTTAGACCACAAAATCCGCTCGATAAGGTCCGGCCGCGATCGCCTTATATGGAACTTGGAAAGTCTTCTGTCGCTCATATTTGATTCCGCGCAAATCAAATTCATGCGCGAGTGCTTCTTCATGCACGGCTTCCAAGAAACCAGGACCAAGCACATTATGAACTTCCATCGCCGCGCCAATAATTGCCCGTGTGAGATCAGGGTACAACAAATTTTCTTCGGTCATAGTACAGTCCCAAATAAATTATCACCCAATTGAGACACATTACCGCAATCAGCACGCAAAACCATCTGTGTTATCCGTGTCATCCGTGGTTAAGATAATAACCTCGCCGATCGACGCGTCTGGCGAAAGATGGCAACCGACGCCAACAAATTGACGACGAAGGTAATCACGAACAATACAATCCCGATCATAAACAGCACATGAAAGTGCGTGCTGCCTTTGGCGACTTCGCCCATCTCGGCGGCGATCGTCGCCGTCATCGTGCGCACAGGCAGGAAGAACGAATCGAGCGAGAGCGGCATGCGCGCGGCGTTGCCGGTCACCATCATCACCGCCATCGTCTCACCGATCGCGCGGCCAATACCCAGCATGATCGCCGTCAAGATACCGGATCGAGCGGCTTTGATGGTCACCATCCAAATGGTCTGCCACTTCGTTGCGCCCAAAGCCAGCGCGGCGTCTCGATACGATCTCGGCACTGCATCAAGTGCATCTTCGGCCACGCTGATAATAGTAGGCAGTGCCATGTAAGCGAGCAATAGCGATCCAGTGAACGCCGTCAAGCCCGTCGGGGCGTTGAAGGTCGTTCGAACTAATGGTGACAACACCACAATTCCGATAAAGCCCAGCACGACCGATGGAATTCCGGCGACAATTTCGATCATCGGTTTCAAGATTTCGCGCAGCCAACGCGGCGCGACTTCAGCCACAAAGACCGCGGCCAGAACTCCCGTCGGAATAGCGATGATCGCCGCACCGATCGTGACGATCAGCGATCCAAGAATCAACGGCAGCAGACCGAAGTGATCCTCGATTGGATACCAGCGCGTCGAGAGCAGATTATCGATCGGGGTTTCGCCGAAAGCCGGTAAGCCTTGCTGCAACAAGAAGAGGAAGATCAACACGACAAATGCAATCGCCACGAGGCCGCTGATCCGGATCGCACGTTCGGCCAAGAATTCAATGAAGGAGGTTCGTTTGGAATTCATATCGATTTGCGTGAAGGGCGAGGTTACCTCGCCCCTACTTTAACGGCACAAAACCCAAATCGGCTACGATATTTTGCCCGTCGGGGCCGAGAATCCAATCGAGATAATCTTTGATCAGATCTTTCGGTTCGCCGTTGGTATACATGAAGAGCGGTCGGGCAACAGCATATGTCCCGGCATTGACTGAATCGACACTGGGCAGAACATACGCATCGCCCGGCTTGTCCGCCACTGCGATCATCTTCACCGCCGACGAGATGTAGCCCAAGCCATCGTAGCCGATCGCGTTAGGATTCTGCTTGATCTCATCCATGATGCCTTCGCTCGATGGCAGCAATAGCGTGTCGGGCGAGAACAGAGTTTTGTCTTGTGAATTTCCCAAGCGGATGACATTCGCCAGAAAATAAACGTGCGTGCCAGAATTTGTTTCGCGTGAGACCAGCACAATCGGTCGATCTTCGCCGCCGACTTCTTGCCAGTTTGTGATCTTGCCGCTGTAAATATCTGAGATTTGTTGCAAAGTAAGTTGGTTGACGGGATTAGCGGGGTTCACAATGACCGCAATCGCATCACGCGCGATTTGAATCTCGACGGGGTTGATCCCGTTTTGCTGCGCCTGCTGTTTTTCCGTCGCCTGGATCGCGCGGCTGGCATTCGCGATGTCGGCAGTGCCGTTGATCAAGGCAGCAAAGCCGGTGCCCGATCCGCCGCCGGTGACGGAGATACGCACGTTGGGATTGATCTTTTGATAGGCTTCAGCCCAGGCTAGTGCGAGGTTAACGATCGTGTCGGAGCCGATATTCTCGATCGGTTTAGCGCCGCCCGGCGCTGATGGTGAATCCGATCGTGCGCAGCCGGCGAGAAGGAACACTACCAACGCGAGTCGAAGCAAACCAGAACGCATCGACGCGATTATATCATGAGATCATCGCCGCGCTTGTGAGTTCTATCGCTTCAAGTTACAATGCAAAGCGGAAAACCACGGATAGCACGGATTACACTGATTAAAAGTACCTACTCAGCCATCATGCCCGAATCCTTTAATCGGGCATCCAGAATGACCGTTGGCAAGTTACGCTGATAAGGCATCTGGATTCCCGCCGAAAGCATGCGGGAATGACACGCGCGGCAGCCTGGCTGAGCAGTTACGATTAAAAGCAAAAATAAAATCCGTGCCATCCGTGTAATCCGTGGTTAAATCATGGACAAGATCGAAGTCGAGAATCTCAACTTCTATTACGGCAATAAGCAAGCGCTGCTGGATATCTCGCTCAAGATTCCCGATCGGCACATCACCGCGCTGATCGGTCCCAGCGGTTGCGGCAAGTCGACGTTTCTACGCTGCCTCAATCGCATGAACGACACGATCGCCGATACACGCTTCGAGGGCAAGGTCATTCTTGACGGTGAAGACATATTAACTCCCATCACCAACGTGGTCGATCTGCGCCGCCGCGTTGGCATGGTCTTTCAAAAACCGAATCCATTTCCACAATCGATCTACGACAACGTCGCCTTCGGCCCGCGCGCGCTCAAATTGAATTCGATGAGTCTCGATCAGATCGTCGAGCAATCGCTGCGCGGCGCGGCCTTGTGGGACGATGTGAAGGATCACCTCAAAGCCTCCGCGCTCGAATTGTCGCTAGGCCAGCAGCAGCGCCTGTGCATTGCGCGCGTCCTCGCCGTCCAGCCTGAAGTGATCTTGATGGACGAACCCTGCTCCGCGCTCGATCCGATCGCCACACTCAAGATTGAAGAGTTGATGCAGCAGTTGAAAGAGAAGTACACGATTGTGATCGTCACGCACAATATGCAGCAAGCCGCGCGCGCCAGCGACTTCACCGGCTTCTTCTGGCTCGGCAAGCTGGTCGAGCATGGCGAGACCAATCAGTTATTTGTGCGACCCAAAGAGAAACAGACTGAGGATTACATCACGGGTCGGTTTGGGTAACACCGTGTCATTCTGTAGGCATTGCCAGCTATTGATTTAGAAGTCAATTCCTCTTTTATACTCGAGGCACCAGAGATGGACAATAACGAAATAAAAGATCTCCGTGACAAGATAATTCACATCCAAAGTATCATGTCACAAGTCGCTACATCCAAGGACGGACAAGAGATCGCTCGCGAGCGAAACGATGAGTATGCAGGACTTTGGTCAGAAATCGACCAAGGTTTGACTCAATTACGTGAGCGAGGCACAAACATAGAGCATCAAAATACATTCTCAATCTTACCTGACTTCTACGAATACGCGAGACTCACCTTCCCTCAAAATTACCAAGCTAGACGAGAATATATTAAGAGTTTGTATGCAGATCTGGAACAGATCTCGACTAAATCCAATGAGAATGCAAATAATAAATCTTCGGTACCTAGTCAATCTGATTTATGGGTCATCGCACCTACAGGCATGTCATTTCGATCTCAGCCAAGTGCAACCGCCAGTGTCTTGATGGGAATCGCCTTCGGACAACATGTTACCGCACTCAACACGGAATCCGCAGTCGATGCCAGCGGCCGATCGTGGCTGCAAGTCCGCACTGATTCCGGCTCAGTTGGCTTCATCGCGGC
>JBGQGR010000223.1:0-5693 GCA_041497495.1 Anaerolineae bacterium
GATTGGGCGCCGATCGTCGGGGCAACGATTGGCATCGACGTTGGGGCAGACACTTCGTGACCCAAATGGATCGCTTTAGCGGCCAGTGCGCCGAGTGCTTCGCTGGCCACTTGATCAAGTGTGCCACCCAGACTGGCTTGCACGGCGGCGGCAATCGCGCCTTCGATCATCGGTGCTTCGCACAATCGAACTTTGGCACGCCGATCATCCGGTAAGGATTCCAAAGCCATTTCAGCGCCGATCAGCGCACTACCGAGATCCATCAGCACTAACACCCCGTCATCACTGTAGGCCGCTTCGATGGCGCGTTGAATATCTTCAGGATTGGTGCCGAGTGGATTCGACGGATCGCCCGTGCCCGCCGAAGTGGCGATGACGATCGAAGATTGCTGCGTCATGGCGCGCGCCAACTCGGCCACACCCGCAGCTAACGACGGACTGTGCGACACTAAGACCAGATTAACCATATAGATACTGAAGCGCCCCGCCCGCTTTACGTCCTACACTTCGGACAATCGATCACTTCCAACTTAGATTCCAAAACCTGTTGATCGATCAATTGTGGATCGCCGGGTGTGAAGCCGATCGATCCGCATGCGCAGGCATACCAACCTGCTCGATCGGGATCATAGCTCACACCCGATCGGAGATCGATCGCTTCAACGTCCATACCCCAGCGCGCATTGGTGATCAATCGGTGACAGCCCGCTAAAGCCAAGCGCGCGGCGACCTCTTTGAAATGAGTGCAGTGCCGCATCAACAACACGCCGACGGTGACATCATTGGGAAATGGATAAGTCAACGCGTCGGCGCAAATGACGGACAAATTTTTGGGCCGGCAGGCCCGATCGGATTGAGCGATGATCTGTGGATTGCGTTCGATCGCACCCACTTTCTTGGCGATGCGCGCCAATCGAACTGCCAAACGCAAATCACCCGCGCCGATATCGAGCACAACGTCCCACGGCTCGATCTGATCAAGCACGCTTTGATAATCCTCAACGGTATATGGCGCCCACAACGCTTCCCAATCGATCATATTAGCTGGTGCGCGAAATCACCGTGAAAGTCAACCACAAACCATAAACGATTGTGCCGACGCCGATGATAGTCAGTATCCAATTGAAAACGCGCTCAACCGATCGCTTCAAGCCGAAGTCCAGTGCGATCGCGCGCACGCCTAACAGCGCGTGCCATGTCACGACGATCAAGAAGATCGTTTCCCAGCCCAAGAAAAACGGCGTGCGAATGTAAGCGACGACATCGGCGTAAGTGCGCAGGCCGCCGGCCGCGACGAAGTGTTGAAAGATCATGTGCACGCCGACAAGGACAATCACTAATACGCCGGTGATGGCCTGTAAGATCCACGACCAACTGCTGGCCCGCTCGCGAGTCAATGTTTTCTGCATCATGCGGCTACCCCTTGCTGAAGATCGCCAGCGCGCTCAACACCGATAAGATCACCGCCAACGCCACGCCGATCCATAGCATGGTCTTGTGGCGCGGCACGCCGATGCCGAAACCGACTAAAGCCAAGCGTAAACCGTTCAGTCCATGCACCAATAGACCGATAATCAAAACGACATCAAGCGCCAGAAAGATCGGCGACCGAGCTAAGGCGACAAAGCCATCCCACGCGCCCGGCCCGGCGGTCAGTTGATTTAAAATGACCAAATGCAAATAGAGATACACGACTAGGCCAATGCCGCTTAAGCGCATGGCCAGATAAGCCCAGAAGCCAACTCGCCGTCCGCGCAGATCGATCCATTGTATGGGCTTGCGGGCCACCGGTTTCGGTTTAGCATTCACGGACATTCAACAACCTCCAACGCCTTAACGTCCAAATAACTTCTTGAACTTCTTCGCCGCCACAATTCGCTTCAGGCGCATGATCGCACCGGCCGGATCGACGTTCGACGGACAGACTTCGGTGCATTCGAAGGCTGAGTGACAGCGCCACAATCCATGCTCGTCATCGATCAGATCAATGATCGATTGGCGATCAATGCCGCGTGGTTCAGCTAATGCGCGTTCTGCCATCGCCAATGCGACTGGACCAAGATAAAACGGATCGGCCGCCATCGATGGACAAGCCGACAGGCATAAGCCACACTCGATGCAGTTTTCAAAACGATTAAAGTCGGCAATCCCTTCGGGCAGAACACGCAGGCCGTTTTCACGCAGCGGTTCAGACTCGCGCATGATCGGCGTGCCGACTTCGCGCGTGCGCTCATATAATGGCGCCGCATCGACAGCCAGATCGGTGACAAGCGGGAAGTTGCGCATCGGATCGATCGTCAACGTCGCACCGTCAGGATAATCGGTGACGGGCGTGACGCACGGCAGTTTCTCGACTTCGTTGACGCGCAAGCCGCATGATCCGCATGAGGCATGATGGCAGGCATGGCGGAACATCAGCGATCGATCTTGATCGTCCCAAGCGCGCTCGATTGCGTCGAGCACATTGGCTTCGTCCGGCATCGCAACCGAGAACGTATCGTAATGCGGATCGCTGCCGGGTTTGTAGCGATAAATTCGCAATTGAAAGTGACGAGTCATAGTCATCAATTGTAATACATGCGGAACGATTCTAATCGCACATCGCGCGTGCGGCACTCGGCTTGCACACCCAATTTGTCACAGACGATGTTGGTAACTTTCTCCGCCATCGCGCGCGCTGTGGTCGTTTTCCCGCCGGAGATCGTCACAAAGTTTTCGACGCCATCATGTTTGTGATCGAAGCACTCGAACGTGCGGCTGACTTCGCGCTCGTCGACGCCGGGCTTGCTGATCAACGGTCGAGCGACGGCCATCACGCCGCGAATGGGAATCTGCCGTACCATCGGGATTAAGCGTTCACCCATCGCGATCATTTTCTCGACATGCTCTCGTGGAATCTCGATCGCATCCATATCGTCGACCGGCCACGACGTGGTGCCGATGATCGAGGTTTGGCGCTGCGGCACCACAATGTCGCCATCGGATGGTTTGTTTAACCGATTCACCACCATTTGGTTCAACCGCTGGCCGATAGTCACCATCACGCCCGCGGTGGGCTTGACTGGCACATCGACATTCGCCATGATCGCGATCTTGTCGGCCCATGGCCCGGACGCATTCACGACCAAGTCCGAACCGATTTCATATTCTTTCATGGTGCGATTGTCGAGGACTTTCACGCCGGTCACTGCGTTACCCGACATCTTCAAACCAGTGACGAGATGATACGGCAACACCGCTGCGCCATTCTTCTTCGCTGTGGCTAGAAATGCCAAACAAAACCGATAAGGCTCGAAGACACCATCGGGCACTTGAATGGCCGCGAGAATTTTCGGATTGAGATACGGTTCGATCTGGAGTGCACGCTCGATCGGAATTTCGCGCGCCGGAATTTTGCACGCCGCGCAGCCGTCGAGGAACTGAGATTTGAAAGCGAGGTCAGATTCATCGGTGGCGACGAACAAGCCGTCGTTGAGTTCCAACGCATCGGGCATGATCTTGCGCATGATCATGTTTTCTTCAATACACTCGATCGCGCCCTCTTTATCCTTCACGGCATAACGGCCGCCGCTGTGCAGCAAGCAGTGATTGCGGCCGGTCGTGCCGGAAGCGATCTCACCCCGATCAATCACGGTGACTTTGAAGCCGCGCAGCGCCAGATCGTGCGCCGTCGCTGACCCCGTCGATCCCGCGCCGATCACGATCACATGAAAACGTTTGTTGTGATTCGATTCGGACATTGAGTCCGTACTCCTTCAACGACAGGCGTCGGGATGCCTGTGCTACAACTTCTAAAAGATACGCCGGCTTCAGCCAGCCCTAAGGCCCCGCTGAAGCCGGCATTGTACAACTCTAAGCGAGACGTCCCGGCGGGGCGTCTCTAAAGCATCAACTTACTCGACCCAATCGAACGTACGAGTGACGGCCTTGAGCCAGCCCTTGTACAATGAATCACGTTTCTTTGGATCCATCAGCGGCTTCCACTCGTGATCCTTGCCCCAGTTGGCGCGCAGATCTTCGACAGCGTTCCAGAAGCCAACAGCCAGACCGGCTGCATAGGTAGCACCGAGGGCAGTGGTCTCGGCCACAGTGGGACGAATAACGGGCACGCCCAAGATGTCAGCCTGGAATTGCATCAAGGTATTGTTGAACACCATGCCGCCGTCGACCTTGAGCGCAGTCAAATTAACGCCCGAGTCCTTGTTCATCGCATCCAGCACCTCACGCGTCTGGAAAGCAGTCGCTTCCAACGCGGCGCGCGCGATGTGGCCCTTGGTCACATAGCGAGTCATGCCGACGATGGCACCACGCGCACTGCTCTTCCAATACGGCGCAAACAGGCCGGAGAAAGCCGGGACGAAGTAAATGCCGCCGTTGTCTTCGACCGTGTTGGCCAGCGCTTCGATGTCGGCTGACTTCTGAATCAGGCCGAGATTATCGCGCAGCCACTGTACCAACGCACCGGTGATCGCGATCGAGCCTTCCAGGCAATAGACTGCTTTCTCTTTGCCGATCTTGTAACCCAACGTGGTCAACAAGCCGTTCTTCGATTGAACAGCTTTGTTGCCGGTGTTGAGCAGCATGAAGCAGCCGGTACCGTAGGTGTTCTTGGCCTCGCCAGCGCTGAAGCAGGTTTGACCAAACAGTGCTGCTTGCTGATCGCCCAAGTCGCCGGCAACGGGGATGCCAGCCAGATCGCCTACAGCCTTGCCATATACTTCAGACGAGGCTTTGACTGCGGGCAGCATTGCGCGCGGAATGCCCATGACCTTGAGCATATCCGGATCCCAATCGAGCGTGTCGAGATTCATCAGCATCGTGCGCGAAGCGTTCGATACGTCGGTGACGTGCCCACCACCATTCGGGCCGCCGGTCAGATTCCAGATGACCCAGGTATCGATGTTGCCGAACAGGACTTCGCCCTTCTCAGCTTTGGCGCGGACGCCGGGTACATTGTCGAGTATCCACTTGATCTTTGGGCCGGAGAAGTAGGTCGCTAACGGCAGGCCGACTTTCAGGCGGAAGCGATCTTGTCCGCCATCTTTCGCCAGATCGTTGCAGATCGTATCGGTGCGTGTATCCTGCCACACAATCGCGTTGTAGACCGGTTTACCGGTGGCTTTCTCCCATACCACGGTCGTCTCGCGCTGATTGGTCACACCAATCGCAGCGATGTCTTTCGGATCGACCTTGCTCTTGGCGAGCGCCTCTTTGATCACCTCTTGAGTACGCTGCCAAATCTCCATCGGGTTGTGTTCCACCCAGCCTGGCTTCGGATAAATCTGTTCGTGTTCTCTCTGATCAACTTCCACGACTTTGCCCGCATGATCGAAGATCATGAAGCGGGTGCTGGTCGTGCCTTGATCAACTGCTGCTGCATATTTTGCCATTTGAAACCTCCATGTGAATTAAATGTGCGACGCACGTCTCCGCACATCCCACATTGTTTGACTATCTGCCCCAAGTATCGGCGGCAGTTTTTAAGATTAGATATGACGAAGTGGCGCCGGGGTCTTGATGTCCAGCGCTGCGCTCACCCAAGTATGATGCGCGACCTTTCTTGGCGACCAGTGGAATGGTGTCTTTCATGCCTTGTTCGGCAGCGGCAGCCGATCGGTGCAGTGCATCACCCATATCGACGCCATCGACGACGGCTTGCTTCAGCGCGTTCAACGCCGGCAGCAACGCATCGA
>JBGQGR010000224.1:0-5662 GCA_041497495.1 Anaerolineae bacterium
CACTGGCGGATGAACATACACGATGCGCTGTCGGCTTGCAGATAGTATTAACGATCTTAGGTACAACGGTTGCATACACAATAAGTATTGCGACTAAAATGGACCCCAATCTTTTCTATGGGATGCTATTCGGTCTTTCTCTGGGGGCGGCTCAATGTATTGCATTGAGGCTATCCACGCCTTTTAAAATAATTTGGATTCTTGCTAATACGGCAGCATGGACATTAAGTTTTGCTCTATTGCGAGTTGTTGGGTTCGATACTATTTTTATATTGCCTGGAATAGTAGTGGGATTTGTCAGCGGTTTGTTACTAATCTGGTTCGCAAGGCGTCCAGTACAAGAGACAAAGTGAGAAAGTCATGCATCTGGATCATCATGACACAACCCAACAATGTGTCGGAACGTGCGAAAACTCATCAGTGATACTTAGCACAGGCAAAGAGAATACCAAGTAAGGTCAATTATCAATTTCCATTGGCTAGTCGACTCCGCCGATGATCGACCATCAAGCAGCGATCCTGTACAACTTTGATGCCCGCCCTCGCCAGTTCCTCAGCAGCGGCATCATTGCGGATACCCAACTGAAACCACACTGCGATCGGACGCTTGGCTAGAATATCCGGCACGTGAGCGGGAATATCTTCCGAGCGCCTGAACACATCCACCAGATCGATCTCGCCCGGCACATCGATCAATCTGCGATAAACTTCTTTCCCCAAGATTTCTTTGGTCTCCGGTTCATACACCGGCACCGGGATCACCTCGACGCCCGCCGATACCAAATATTCCGGAACATAGAACGCGGCTCGATCGGCGCGCTTTTCGCTGCGGATGCCCAGCACGGCGACTCGATGCGATGATCGCGCGAGTTCAAGGATGTCGGCGTCTTTCGTGATCAGATTCTGTTGCCAGTCCATGATCGTTTTACTCCGAAGAAACTTTTGAACCACGGATGTCACGGATTACACGAATTTTGTTTTTGCTTTTCATCAGTGACATCTGTGCAATCCGTGGTTAATATTTTCACATTAGCCGCGTATCACTGCGCTGACTTCATCTTGCAAACGTTTGACGATCGATTCGCGCACTTTGACTACTTCGGGGTCGGTCAGCGTCCGATCGACTTGATACGTCAAGCGGTACGCCAAACTCTTTTTGCCCGCGCCGATCCGATCGCCCTTGAAGACATCGAACAACTCGGCACGCTTCAATAATCCGTCGCCGGCAGCAGCTTGCAGAATGATCGACAGGATTTGATCAGCAGAAATTTTCTCGTCAACGATCAAAGCCATGTCTTCAGTGACCGCCGGGAAACGCGGCACATCGATCACATTCACCGAGGCGGGGACTTGTTTGGTCAAGGCCTCAAGATCGAGTTCGGCGGCCAGCACCGGTTGATCCGGAAAATCAAATCCTTCGCGCACCAATGGATGCAGTTCGCCGAACACACCGATCGAAGTTCCCTTCACTTTCAAACGGGCGGTGCGTCCCGGATAGTACGTGGGATGTTCAGTTGCTTCAAAATCTTCGCCCTCGACGTGCAAGCCGCGCAACAACGCTTCGATCACCCCTTTGAGATCGTAGAAATCGATCGGGTTGCGATCACCACCCTGCCACGACAACGGTTCACGCGGGCCAGTCATCACGATCGATAAACGACGCGGCTCATCGGGCAGCGGTCCATCTTCGGACGCGAGGTAGACTTTGTTGAGTTCGAACATCGCTACATACTCATGATGTCGAACGTTCTGCGTCACCACTTCTAGCAATGAAGCAAGTAATGTATGACGCATGTGAGTTCGCTCGGCGCTGATTGGATTCGCAATCTCCACATACGGTCGATCGTCAGGTCGATGATCGGGCAGCAACTTTGCTTCACGCCGCGGCGTCGTCATCGAATAAGTGATCGCTTCAGTCAAGCCCGATTGAACCAGTAAATCCCGCACGTGCTCTTCAAATTCAAGCGATGGATTCGATCGCTGCGGCGGCAGCTCGTCGGTCATGCCGACTTGCGGGAATCGATCGTAACCGTAGATGCGCGCGATCTCTTCGATCAGATCGTGCGGGCCGGTGCAGTCGATGCGATGATCGGGCACGGTGACGGATATGGCTGACTGCTGACTGCTGACTGCTGACTTGAACTCAAGTGATTCAAGGATGCGAGTAATTTCCTCCACTGAGATTTCAAAACCGAGAAGGCGTTTGACTTCACTGAGCGTTAAGTTGATCGTAATCGTTTCGGCCGGCTGCGGATACACATCGACGCTGCCCGTATCGATCGTGCCGCCGCCCAACTGCTGGATCAGATTGGCCGATCGGATGTTGCCGCGCAGCGCCATCGCCGGATGAATGCCGCGCCCGAATCGCGCCGAGGCTTCGCTCGGCAGTTTCATCTGCTGCGTCGTCTGGCGAATATTGATCATGTTGAAGTTCGCGGCTTCGATCAACACATCCGTCGTGTGAGCGTCCACTTCGGTTTCCATGCCGCCCATGATGCCCGCCACGCCGACCGGGCCTTGCGCATCGGTGATCATCAGATTGTCCGGATTCAATTCACGATCGATACCATCGAGCGTCAGCATGTGTTCGCCTGCTTTAGCACGTCGCACAATGATCGTTGGCACCCCACCCCCGGTACGCACTGCGTGCTTTACCGCACGTGTAACCCCTCCTCTTTCAGGAGAGGAGAGCGCGGCGCGTTTCAGCAACTTATCGTAATCGAAGGTGTGAATGGGTTGGCCAATGTCGAGCATGATGTAGTTCGACACATCGACGATGTTGTTGATCGGTCGTTGACCGGCGAGGCGCAAGCGGCGCTGCACCCAATAGGGTGATGGACCGGGCTTCACGCCGCGCACAATCGTCGCAGTGAAGCGGCTGCACAAATCTTGATCGTTGATCTGCACCTTGACGCCGTTCTCAATTTTTGGACCGGTGCCTTTCAATTCATATGTCGGTTGGTGCAATTTTTGTCCAGTTAATGCGGCCACTTCACGCGCTACACCCAAGATCGATGAAGCCCGCGCGATGTTAGGCAGGATTGCAATATCCAACACGATGTCGCCCAAATAATCGGCCGCGGCAGATCCGATCGGCGCATCGTCATCGAGCAGGATGATGCCTTCATGCTCATCGCTCAGGCCCAACTCTTTTTCAGAGCACACCATCGAATCGCTTTTGACGCCGCGCAGTTTGGCGGGCTTCAAGGTCATCAGCACTTTGCCCGGTTGATGTCCATCGTATAATACCGAGCCTTCGCGTGCATACACAACTTTCGGGCCATTGGTCAAGCGCCCCTGCCCTTTGAGATCGAAGATGTTTGGCGCGCCGGTAACAACTTGATGCGGCTCGCTCGCACCGTAATCGACATCGGCCAGCACCAACCGATCGGCGTTGGGATGCGGCCGCACTTCAACGATCTGCGCAATCACGATCTTGTCGCGATCCCAGACGAGTTCCGCGCCGGACACACCCACATAGTCGATGTGCTCGACCTCAAGTCCGGCGAACGTCAACCGATCGGCCAACTCGGCGATCGGGAGAGTAATATCGACATAGTCTTTGAGCCATGAGAGTGGGACTTTCATAATTTATGCTCCAGTCTGAAAAGTGACGAGTAACCTGTTTTAGACTCACGCCTGATTTCTCCGCCTCAAACTTGCCGCGATCAGAGAGAATGCAACCAACAGACTAATGGTCGCTAATCCCAAACCGATCTTCAATGCAGGCGGATCGAATTGAAAGTGAATGTGATGCGACCCGACCGGAACAAACACGCCGCGAAAGACGGCGTCGGTTTCATAGATCGGCGCGGGCTGGCCGTCGAGCGTGGCAAGCCAGTCGGGATAATATGAATCGCTCAGCACCAGCAATCCGCTTGAGTTGGCTTGCACATTGATGCTGACTTGATTCAATTGATAGTCGGTTACCGTCACTTGATCGTCGCTGCGCTGCGACGGCGCGGCCAACTGCGCTTGCTGATCAGACGGCAGATCACTCGTCAGTACAGCACTGTGACGCCAGTCAAAGTCTGTTGCCAACAGACGGTTAACAGCTTGATCCGACGAAACTTGCTCGAGGCGATGCACCATAAAGGCGCGCGGCATCGCATTCGGGTTTTCGTAGATCCTGACACTGTTCAGCACATCGACTAACTGCAACCAGGTGGCATAAGCCGAATAATCATAAGTGCCATCTTTAGCTCGGCAGACCGACATATCCGCTGACGTATCGATGCTCCAGACGAAATTCTGACTGCGCGAATCGACAATCGGGGCAAAGAAGAACGAATAAATCGAGTCGGCTTGAATCTCTTCGATCGGAACTGAAGCATCAACCACCACCTCGTCCTGATCGATCTTTCGGTGCACGGTAAAGTGGACTGCCTCACCCGCTTTACCATTCACGCGTGCAATATAGACATCGACGCGATTGAGACCATCGGCTGTGGTGGTGAACGGCTGCTTAATCACTTTGTCCTTTATTGAAACGATCTGGTCGCACGTTGTCTGTGAGGCTTGCGGCACAATGGTGTAGGGCAGATCGCGCGGCGCCAGCACATATTTCACGTTAAACAAACTGTAGATCGGATGAAAGTCACTGGTGATCAACATGTTGCCGCCGCCGCGCACATAGCTTAGTTTCACATCGTCATCGATCGACCAAAACAGATCGTGATAAGTCTGTTTGATCAACGGCGTATAGCCGCCCATTTCTTGCAAGTTGAATAACGACAGCACATTCGGCCCGAAGATCATCTTGCCGCTTTGGATCGGCATCACGCGATACAAGCCGGTGTCTGCATGCAATTTCTGTGTTACCGGATTAGCGGGAAACAGTAGATCGATCGAGATGATCGGGTTAAAGCTCCAGCCCCATTGTAATAAATCGCCGACCACCAAGATGATCAATACCGCACCCAAAATGGCTAATCGACGGTGCAACACGATGAGACCCACAATCGTAATCGCAATCATTACCCCACTACGCAAGAGATCGGTGGTGATGCTTGATTGATGCGCAGCGAATTTGTCACCTAACGTGGCAATGGCCGAGATCACCATGATCGCCATAACGACGCAAGCAATTCCGATAGCCGCCCGCTGCCGTCGCGAGATCGGGCCTGTTTGAAGCCAGCCATCCGCGCCGACGGCTGCGAGCCATACGCCCGCGAATGGAATTAAAAAGTTCAGCCGACCCAAAGCTAAGAATTGCGCGCCGGGAAACAAAAATACGATTTGTGCCAGCGGCGTGCCGAGCGTCAGCATTAAGATCACGATCATTTGCACCAGCGACTGAATCAACGCCGGGCGTTGGCGCGCGACGAAGGGCGCAGTCAGCGCCAGCAGTAAACACACCACCCCAAAGTAAGCCGCGGTTTCGGCGTAATTGCTCGTGCCCCAATAGTCGACGGAACTGCTGGGATTGCCGTAGAAATCAGGCGTGGCCAGCGTCACCAGATGATCGATCGGCCACGCAGAATTCTGAATCGTATCGGCAGTCGATTGCGTGCGTTGACTGATCGCTGCGAATTCACCGGCCGGCAGCAATTGCACAGCCGCCACCCCTCCAGCCAGCGCCAGGGTAACGGCCAGCGCCCCGCCGCGCCATAGCCAAGCTTTTGCCCGGCCTTGCCGCAGCAGGGCCAGGCCGCGCCACACC
>JBGQGR010000225.1:0-5662 GCA_041497495.1 Anaerolineae bacterium
ACTGATCGCGTTGTTGATCGGCACGTGGCTGACGACAACCGCGTTCTCCACTCAGCAATCGACGACGGCGACGCTTACCGGTTTAGTGATGTTCGCGTTGGGCTGGGCTTTCGCGCTAACGGCCGCAGTCAATCTGCCGCCGATCGTTTATCTGATCGTCAGTGCATATCTCGGTTGGTACGGAATCCTGATCGGTGGATCGTTGGCTGGATCGATCGGCTTCGCGCTACCGACGTTGTGGATGTTGTGGCTCGGCTGGCAAGTGATGCGCCGCCGATCGATCCGGCGGATCGATCGAGTGTGCTCGTTTCTGCTGTGCTTCGGCGCCGCGTATTTAACGTATGGCGCTTTCGGCTTGACTCATCTGTTGGTATCAGTCCCATTTGCATTCGGTGTCTGCCTGCTTGCGCTAATCTATTTTGGTGCGTTGTTCAATCCGATCGTTCGTCGCTGGGCGATCCCGTCGAGACTGGATACGATCAAGAATCCACGATCGGTCTTTTGGTTAACGCTGTTGATCGTCGGTATCTTCTTCGCACTTAGTTACACGCGCGATGCTGCTAATTCGGCTGCCAATGCCAATCTGGCGATGCAGAATCTTTTGGGCGGGGCCGATCTATTTTGGATGTGGCTGGGCGGCGGTTTATTCGCCGGCAGCCTCGGTCTCGGTCGATGGCTCACGCGCGAAGCGACGCAGATTATTACTGCGCGCTGGCTGCGCTGGTTCATTCCGATCGTGTGGCTGACCGTTGCGATCTTCGGTTATCTGGCGACGGGGCTGCTGCCCTTATCGATCGCCGTGTTCGCGCACAACATCGGATTGACGGATTGGGTCAACACTTGGCGCAATCCCGATTACTTTGCGGTGCAAGCTCAAGTCTATGTGAGTTTGATCGCGTTGGCTTATTTAATACTCCTGCGCTTGCGTCACACTTACACCGACAATAAGTTGGCCTGGGCAAACGGTTTGTGGATTGCGGCCTACCTCAGCGTGTTAGGTTATCACTCCGGCTTGATGGGTTTCGCCGGGATCGATCAACGCTCGATCCAATCTTTGCTTGCTTGGGCGGCACTGGCGTTAGTCGGCGGCATCCTATGGCGGATGGCGAAGCATGGCGCCGATTGGTCCGGCGAATCTCCAACGCGCCTGTATAGTTCGCTGGCGATATTGTTGATCATGTTGAGTGTCATCTCGATCGTGCTGTCGGCGAATGCTTTACAGCTCATTCAAGAATCGACTTTATATTCTTTCTATGGCATCGTTTATCTTGGAATTCCGTTGGCACTCTATACGCTGCTGACCAACCAATCGCATTTTGTGCCAATGCGCGGGATTAAGCTCGCGGCTTTATTTGCGCTCGGCTGTCTCAGCGCGATCGTGATATTGGGGATCAATCCGCTGGCGGGGATACACTTATTGATCGCACCGCTCATCTGGGCGATCGTATTGTCATCTTACCGGTTGCAGCGCGAAGATCGATTGAATCAATTGGTGGCCGGTGGCGCGCTGGCGTTGGGCTTCGCCGTGTTTTGGCTGCAGCCGCTCGTCTTGCCGATTCCATTCTTGCAAATCGTTCAAGATTGGCAAACGCAATACATCACTACATCGCTCAATCGACCCGCCATGCAGCTCGGCCAGCTATGGTTCACCGCAGCTGCGTTGATCGCTGGAGTGGCGATCGGCTGGATCATGAGCCAGCGTCGATCGCAATTACGCTGGTTGTTTATCGCTGTCTGTGCTGTAACCTTCGGCTTGATCGTGCCGCACCTGCCGGGGATTTCAATTTCAGCTGCAACACCGATTGCGAAGCAACCGACATCAACTCTATCAATCGTTTCGACGCCGACCTCTAATCGGATCGAAACTAAATTGATCTCAACCACCTTTAAGATTTCCGTTCCGCCCGATTGGATAAACAATCTTAACGGCGCGCACGGCGAACTGCTCAATCTCGTCTCGCCTGAGGGTGATTTCATCTTTTCAGTCGCTTTGTTTGACGGGGCAACCGATGCGCAGCACTTGGTACAAGCGGCTAACGAGATACGACGCGGAAGTTTTGCCGACTACCAGATCGATGTGGGGCCGGAGCAGCGATCCTCGAACGGGAAAAATATTTTATGGCTGGAATGGTCGAGCGCAGCGGATGCAACGCGAGGCGCAGATGCTTACACGATTATTCCGCAAGGCATTCTGCAATTCAGCCTGTGGTGCGCGCCGAACACGTTCGATCAACGGCGGGCCACCTTCGAGCAAATCGTCAATAGCTTAAATTGACCTCGTCATTGCGAGCACCGAAGGCGCGGCGTGGCAACACTTGCACCGCACCGCATCCGCAGCGCAGGCGTCTCAACGACAATCAACTGAGATTGCTTCGCTTCGCTCGCAATGACGAAATCATTCCTTTAACCCTCGCTCGATCTTCTCCACATACTCCGGTTGTGAACGCAGATCGATCATGGCGCCGTTGTCGAGATCGCATAACGACGAGCACAGCCAGACGATCGCTTGAGCGGGCACGCTGGGGTCCAACACCTTGCCGGAAGTTTTCTCGTCGATGAAAAATTGAATGCGTTCCGGCGGGAGTTGATCCGCCGTCGCATTGCGTAGGGTGTGCTGCATGTTCGATTCGGTGATACCGGGATGCAGTGAATACGTGCGAACTGCCGTGCCTTTCAGATCGGCGGCCAACGTGCGCGTGAGATGATCGAGCGCCGCTTTCGATACGGCATACGCCGTCCAATTGGGCGCAGGAAACGTCCCCGCGCCGGAACTGATGTTGACCACCACACCTCGATCGCGTGTGACCATGCCCGGCAAGACCGCTCGCATGCAATAATATGCTCCGCTTAAATTAACATCGATCAAGCGCGTCCACTCTTCAGGATTCGTTTCCCACAATTTGCCTAACGGCTCTAACACACCCGCGTTGTTGATCAGTAGATCGATCGGGCCCAGCGACGCTTCAATCTGCTTTGCGGTCCATTCGACCATGTCCCAATTGCTGACATCGAGCAGCGCGGTGAGCACTTTGCCGCCGCGCGATTTGATTTCGCCAGCTGTCTGATCGAGTTCGCTCTGCGTGCGCGACACAATCGCGATCGCTGCGCCCTGCTCGGCCAACGCAATCGCCGCCGCGCGGCCGATGCCACGTCCGCCGCCCGTGACCCAGGCTACTTGTCCAATCAATAGACCCATTGATACTTTCTCCCGTTGAATTGATTATCCGATTATAATTCGAGCGCGGTTAATTGACTGTTGATCGTCCTGCAAGCGTTGAGCAATTGTAACCCAGTTATCCTGAAATTTTGAGACTAACGCGTGTAAACTACCCATATGTTGAATATCATCAAATCATTTATCGTCGGCGGGATTGCCCTGGTGTTGTTGGGCATCAGCCTCAGTAGCTCAAACGCATCCAGCGCTCACCCAGCCACAACGGAGCATTGGCTGATTGACCCGTCTGAACTTCACCGCAACACCATCATCACGACGACAATCTATTTTCCAATCATCGCCGTTAATTATAGCGCGCCACTGTCGCATGTCACGGACTCGTTACACCTAGGCTTAAACTTCGTCAGTTCAGCTGAAGCGCCCGCGAACGCAACTCGCTATCAGCAAGCCGCCGATCTCAACCCGGCGATCAACCGCTGGCCGTTTTACTGGTACGGCATCGAGACGCATCCCATCACTCGGCCACGCACATTTGATTGGCGCAAGATCGATGCGAATGTGATCGCCGACATCAATCACGGCCTGTCGATCGATGCGATCTTGTTGGGCACGCCGCCTGATCTCGCCACGGGCGGCAACGCATTCGCGCCGCTTCCGAAGATCGGCGATGGTCTGCGCGTGTTGGAGAATCGCATTTCAACGAACGGACCGGCTTCCATTTCGAGCGTCGCCAGTCCGCCGATCGGGTTATATGCAGGCATCTTTGCCAACGGCATCATTACCGATGATGTGCCGGGCAAGCCGATCAATCCTAACAACCGTTGGGCGTATTTTATGAATGCAACTGTGAAACGATACAAACCCGGCGGGACATTAGCTCACGCGCAGGGCTGGCTGGGCACGACCGGCATCACTCACTGGGAAATTTGGAATGAAGAGGATCTAGATTTCTTTTTCAGCGGCACGATCACTGATTATGCGCGTTTGTTGAAAGTGGCTTACCTTTCGGCCAAGTCCGCCGATCCGCAGGCGGAAATTGGATTCGGCGGCCTGGCTCACTTTCAAAAGCCCGACTGGTTGAATGATGTGTTGAACATCATCGCCACCGATCCGCTGTCGATCAGGTATCACGGCTACATGGATGCAGCCGCATCGCACAGTTATGCCTGGTCGTGGCAGACCTTCAAATATCTTTATCAAGATCGAATACTGCTGGATGCACGCGGCTTCAATGGCGTCCGCTTGTGGCTGACCGAAACCGGCCTGCCCGTGTGCGATGATCCGCCCTACGTTTTCTGTCCGAGTACCTATCGTGGAACGATGCACGAACAGGCCAATTACTTGATCCAAACGCTGACCTTCGCGCAGTGGTTGAATGCCGAAACGGCGATCTGGTTCCAGATGGTTGATGACTGCGGCAATGACGGTCAATTCGATGCCTTTGGCTTGATCCGCAATCCGGCGAGTGAGCCGCCCTGTCCGCTCACTGCGCGGGATGGCACTACCCGATTGTCTTACTCTGCTTATCAGGTTTTCGCGGGTAAAGTGCTTGGTGCACAACCATATTGGCGCGATCGTCGCACTGGCAACTTGACTAATTGGATTTCCGGCACACAGGAAGTGATCGCATTCAAACGCACAGCCACCGGGCAGCGCGTCATCGTCATGTGGGCACGCAGCAATGTCACTGAAACTGTAGTGTTGAGCGCCACCTCATCTTCCGCGCAGCTGGTCTTTCCGAATGGATCGACTCAAGCAATCTTCCCGATCGTTGGCGTATATACCATCACCTTACCGGCCGCTACCAACTACAGCAGTGTCACTAACGATGGCAGCGCTGCCATCGGCGGCGATCCGCGCATTTTGATCGAGGTGGATTCCAATGTAATACTGTGACACGGCTTAAACAAAAATCGGGCGATGATCGTAAATTCGATCATCGCCCGAATACGTGGTCTACAAACTATTTAAGCAGCTCTATAAACATCACGAGTCAACCCCGCGCTTTTCACGATTTGCAAAGTCAGGCCTCGTCCCAGATCGCCACTATGTAAAGGCACAACGACTCGCGCATTATCTTTCTCACGCCGCAATACCATGTGGCTGCCCGTCTGGGATCGATCTCAAAGCCAATCCGTTGTAGTGCCTCGATCAATTGACGCGACGTGACCGTTGGCAAGCGCGGCATTAGACAGCCTCTAAAGATACACTAACACGCCCAATGAATTGTTCATCCAACGCTTCTCTCGGAATCGACTCGCCATGTTTTCGCAAACTGGCGCAGTAAGCGCTAATCGCATCGGCGGCCATTGAGCGGGCTTCTTCTAAAGTGTGCCCTTCGCTGTAACAGCCGGGCAGCGCCGGCGCAGTGACCAGATATTCTCCTTCTGGCTGCCGATCAATAATCACTGTGAATTGATACGTGTCCATTATGCCTCCCGTTTTACGCTGCCGGCTGATCTTGCGTCACGCTAACCTTTTCCTTCT
>JBGQGR010000226.1:0-5649 GCA_041497495.1 Anaerolineae bacterium
GATAAAGATGATACGGTTGATGATCGTCGATAGTTTGCGTTTGCGTTTCAGATTGGATTCCAGCAAATAACGCGGAGAATTCCGACGCTATGGGCTGACTATCAATTATCGCCAGCCACGTCTGATTCGGAGCAGCGATCAGTGACGAAGTCGCATCCAACCAGCGCGGACGAACATCGTTCGTGTTGAAGCGTTGATAGGTTGATGGATCGATCTGGTCGATTTGCAATCCGGCCAAAGAGAGATCAACCGGATCGCCGCGTGATCCGATCGTGTAAATGTAGATCGAGTTGCCGATGATCGTATCCGGCGCTCGATCGCGAAAGAATCGGTATTCGTTTGGATCGATCCAGATGCCGCCCATGAGATTGGCGACGCTGATCGCGTAGGTGCCGGGCGAAGGATCGAACGGAGTGTATTTCTTCAGCCACCAAGCGCCTTGATCGTTCAGCGCAGTGCGCACAGGCAATAAGGCTTCAGTCTTCAAGTTGTAGGCGGTGGGATGTGCAATCCCGAAGTAACTCAGTTTTATCCGATCGAGGTGATGTTGATCGACGTAGTTCTTCAAGCCGACCAAGTCTTGTCCCCAATCGATGTTGGAATCAGACAAAACGTAACGGCCTCGATCGGGACCGCCTGCGATCTCGTTAAAGAAGGTCAAGTAATACGGATAAATGCGCAGCGCGCCGAAAATTTGCCAAGCGATCAGTGACAGGGTGACAAGTTGAGGAGGTGATAAAGCGAAAGAGCGATTGAGCGATTGAGCGATTGAGTGAGCGGGTTGAAGAAGATCGGATGAGTAAACATAGAGCAGAGGTAGGATCGGCAGCAAGTATCGATAACCAAGGTTATTGGTGCTGAATAATAGACTGATAAAAAGAAAAAGTGACGGCAGAAGGAAAATGAGATCGCGCCGCCAAGAACGCTTGAGGATCGATCGGATAAGCGAGACGCTCAACAAGATCAAAATCGGCAGTGGTGTTTTGAGGATGAAGGCGATCGGAAAATAATACCACCAGCCGGTGATCGATGTCTGGCCGAAGAGATAATTCGGCCAGGGTTGATTGAGATAATACTGCGCGGATTGCCACTCGCGCCAGAAACCGGGCGCAGGCACCGGCAGACTGCCCGCGTTGACTGGCGCAATTTGAAAAGCATAGACGGCCCAGACGGTGATGACAGCTGCAAATAAAAGTAGGGCAAGATATTTCACCGCGAAGGCGCAACACCGCGAAATTTTTCTTAGGATATTTTCTGCTCGCGTTCGCAGTTCTGCGTTGAATTGTTGAATAAAGACTAAAACGATCATTGCCGCCACGAAAGTCAATAATGAAAATTTGGAAGCCAGCATCAAACCGATTGCGATGCCCGCAATGATGCGCCACTTTCGAGCGGGCTGGCGCAGCGATCGATCGAAGGCATACAAAGCCAAGCACGCGGCGGCTGTCGACTCGAAGTCGGTCATCGCGAGGCGCGAATGGGCAAGCAGGTTTGGGTCGAAGACATACAAGGCCATCGCGAACAGACCCGCGATCAATCCGGCGCGTTCGCAGGCCCAACGAAAAATCAACGCGCCCAACAGCCAACTCATGAAAATGAACGGCAGGCGTGCGAGATAAATGATCTGAAACGGCGGGGCCGTATTATTCCAAATAAATTGATCGGAGATGCCGTTGTGATCGTTCGCGTCCCACATGGGATCGTCGGCGGACGTCAGTTTGAGATTCGGTTCAAGCAACAGCGGAATCGCACTCATCAAGTTGGGCAGGATCGGCCCATTGAGTTTGATACGCGTATCGCCGCGCGTGAGAAACGCGTAACCGCTGACGATGTGGCTCGGCTCGTCCATCGTCGGTGAAGTGATCGAGAGTGTGCTGAGTTGCAGCCCTGCAAGGATGATCAGCAAGACGCTGGCGAGAAAGCGAGATGGGGAGAAAGAGAGACGAGAAAGCATGATGATTGACGAGTGATGAGTGACAACGTGATACGTGATGCGTAAGTTAGTGCGTTACTTGGATGGTGCCAAGCAGATATTGATCGCTTAGCGCTTCTGAATGTGCTATATCCGTTTGCAGGATTCGCCTGCCCGACAACGGATCATATAAACCAATCCAAATTTCATAACTACCGGGCGCGGTATCAATAGGAATTGGCAGAACATGGACTTGCGAAATATAGTCATTTGGTTGCCAGTACTTCGTTGGTGCATCAAGCCCGTCATGCTGAGCCACCACACGACCCGCATTAGGATCGATCAAATGAACAAAGATATGCCTCGGATATACAATAGGATCAACTGCACGCCACATTGTCGTGAACCGCAGCGTGTCGCCTGCCGGAATTACAGTGGGGATATCGTTCGCCCCCAAAAGAATCCCGCTATCCTCAAACAAACGTGCTCCTGGAGTGACACCGGGAGTGCCATTACACTCATATTCATAGCGTTGAAAATGGGCGTTAAAATAACTCCTACCGCATTTGCCAACTTCGAGGTCGTCTTGGAACAGAGGTGAAACTGGAATAATGGAAGGGATATAAATGGTGTGAGGTTTGTGATACCAAACGATAAGTGCTCCGCCGCTGCTAATCGGACTGCCGGAATCAAACCAGCGGATGCGAACGTCTTTGCGTTGAAGCAGCAAGCGCAAACTATCATCATCCAGCGTATCGTTCGATAGTCCACCGACGGATACATCCATCACATTACTCGCGTCGATATCCTTCGCAATCGCGGCAAAGTCGGCTTGAAAGACAAATTGAGTTTCAGGATGATTCGGCCACTTGTTGAAGTAATCATCAAATGTTGATGCCGCATTGATCGCAAACACGCTGAGCAAGAACACAATCGCGATCGGCGCGAGGACGCGCGACAACTTTTGTTGATACGGCATGGCGATTATACGCAGGGGCCACATCGACAACCACTCAAGGCCGATGCCGAGCAAGGCAAAGACCATCGGCAGTGCGCCGAGCGTGCGCGTGAAGTTCGGCGCGCCACTTGTGACGATCGATGGCACTAACATCGATCCGATCCAGATCAAGCTCAACGCATAACGCGGCTGATTAAATTTCGATAGCGCGATCACAAAACCGAAGAGGAACAAGGTTTGACTGATCGGTTCAGGAAAGACCGGTCGATCCGGCCAGTTGTCACGCACTGTATTGTCGCCTCGATCGGTGAACATACCAAACGCAAGCGGAATGTTCTGCATGATCGCGTTCGTGTTACCCTTCAGCGCTTGATCGAGCGGACCGCTGACTTCGGAGACGCGGAATTGCAAGTCAGGATTTGTGATAATTGTTAATGCCAATGGCAGCGCAATGACGATCGCTATCGCGAAGCAGATAAATAGATTTCGCCATCGATCCCGCATTCTATCTCGCGCAAAGAGCGCGAGATAGATCACGAAAGCGATCAGCAAGATCGGAAGTGCGCGAGAAGAGAGGTAAGTGTAGGCAGAAAGGCCGAAAAAAAATCCAGCGAAGATGAAAGGACGGAGAGATTGCGATTCAGTGAATCGGTGAATCAGCGAACCATTAGCTCTGGTCTCTGATCCGCGGTCTGCGGTCAATCCTCGCCACAAAAAATCAAACGCAAGACACATCATCAGCGGCAGCGTCATCGCGCGCAGGCCGACGCGTCCCCAAAATACCGGCCACAACGCGATCGACATACCCGCTAACGCGATCAACGCAACGAACGGACTGAACATTCGACGCAACATTCGATATACGGCGGCGAGTGTCAACATCGCAACGAACACCGAAGTGAAGCGCACACCGATCACATTGTCGCCGATCAACGCGGTCGATCCGGCCATGAGATACAGGAATATCGGCTCTTGGCCGTAAGCTTCTTTGAAGAAGAGCGCATTCTCGCCATGACGGATGTTGTTGGCGATCTGCCATTCGGCGACTTCGTCGTGTTCGAGACCGAGACCGAGTCCAGCGAGTTGATAGGTGCGGAAGAAGAAGGCGAGGAGCAGAAAGAAAATGACTAATGACAAATGACTAATGACTAATATTGTGGGGCGTGGTGCGCGGGAAGTGACGAGTGACGAGTGACGAGTGAAAAGATTCATGGCGCAGTCACTTCGATGGGCTCCAGCAAGAATCGATCAGAGCCATCATCTAATTTCAAGCGTTCGCCGGTATCAGGGTTATACCAGCCGAGTTCGACTTGATATGTATCCGGCGCGAGATCGACGGGCAACTGAATCCGACTGAGTTGCCAAAAGCCATCACCGATCCGCACACCGGCAAAGTTCACCGCTTCTAGATCACCGCCTGCCATAACTTGATTCTGAGCATCCAGGACATGAACAAACAGTTTCAAGCGTTGAAAGCGATCGGCATCATCAATCTGCCAAAATGTTCGCAAGAATAGCGCATCACCGACTCGATTCTTCTCATATGACAGCCTGAGACGTGTTAAAAGTAAAGAATGGTGATTAAATTCTCCGCCAGGCGGCGGGAATCCACCCAATGATCGCGTCAGGGTGTAAACACGGAATGGATGACTCTCATTTCGCTCAAGCACGCCATTCGTTTCGATGATACTCATGATCTCAGCGCCGGGCAATTGCATCGGCGAGACAATCACATAGCCTTGCGCTGGAAACACCCGCGCCGTTTCCGGATCGAACCAACGATCTTTGACATCTCTTCGCACTAGATCGAGTTTCAATGCCACGGGGTCGAGAATCAATTCATTCGGGTTCGTGCCGATCGCGACGTCAACTACATCAGGATTCTGATCCAGCCACTGAGCGATCTCGCGCGCCGGCGCGTGATACTGGAATCGAACGAAGTCGTCGTACGCCCAAGTGCCGAAGTAGTCGCGGATCGTGAGTGCTGCGCCAATTACAACTATCACTGACAAGATGAAGGGATGAAGGGATGACAAGATGATCTTGCGCGAAGTCATCTTGTCATCTTGCCCTCTTGTCATCTTGTCGATGACCCACGTAACAACTTCGACTGCACCGTACGCCGTCAACACAAACACGATCGGTTGTGCAGCTAAAGTGTGACTAAAGCTTCCAGCGGGCAGACTGACGAACGCGGGTGCGATGCCGATGAGGAGCCACGCTAAAGCGAATCCGTTTTCGACGCGCTTCAAGCGAATGAGACTCAGCAAGACACCGAGATAGAAAAAGGGGCCAGTGATCCAATCGAAAACTGGACGACCACTGACGTTGTAGAGTGATTCGGGATCACCCGAGAAGGTGAACATGCCCAACGTGCCAAGCGTCGTATCGATCGCGGGTTGGAGGTTGCCTTTCGTCAATTCGATCAGCGGCCCGCCAACCACTTCGGTGCGCTTCTCGCCGCCGGGCGTCTGACTTATCTGAATGAACATCGGCAGCGCGATGGCTGTGCCGATCGCGATGGCGGCGGCGAATGGCAGCCAAACTCTTTTCAAGATAGATCGATTGAAGAGCAGCAGATAGACCAGAAAGCCGATCAAGATGATCGGCACGGCGCGGCCAGCGAAGTAAGTCATCAAGCCAGCAGCAAGACATAGTCCACCGCCGAGTACGCGGAGAACGCTAAGATAAATTTTTTTTCTGTTCTCTGCGCGCTTTGTGCCCTCTGCGGTGAAAGAAGGATAAAGCAAATAAAATGCGCCGAGCATCCACGGCAACA
>JBGQGR010000227.1:0-5627 GCA_041497495.1 Anaerolineae bacterium
CTCAGAACAATGGATGCCACAACAGCGATAGGATCATCGCCAGCGCAGCCAACAGCGCGCCAATCGCGACAAAGATAAAACTGATCTCGGCGACTTCATGCTTGGTGATGAGATAGGTGGGCAGATTCTGAAAAACATTTTGCAGTTCAGTCGCGCTTTCGGCCGAGCTGTAAGTGCCACCGGTCATATCGGCGACTTGCTTCAAAGTCACGTCATCGATGCCACGCCGAAAACCTCCGCCGCCAAACTGTCCACCTCCGCCGAATTGTCCGCCACCAAACTGACCTCCGCCAAATTGTCGGCCGAAGTTTCCACCGTTCGGAAAAGCGCCGCGGCAGATGGGACTGAATTCTGCGCCGGTCTCCGTGCCAAAACCGATCGTGTAAACGCGCACACCGCGATCGATCGCTTGCTGCGCGGCATCGATCGGATCAGGCCCAGCATTGCTCACGCCATCGGTCAGCAACACAATGATGTCCGGCACATACGCACCATTCGGCACAGGCGCTGGTTCAGTCGCAGTCGAGTCTTCAGTCACACTCGGTGCGACATTCGGATCGATTTCGGCGATGGCATCGATCGCTTTGAGGATGCCGCTCCCGATGGCTGTGCGGCGGCCGACGACTAAACTCTCGATCGCCGCTTGCAATGCTTCAGGATCACTGGTCGGCGGCTGGATGATCTCAGCAAAACCGGAAAACGCGATCAGGCCAATCTGCGTGTTATTCTTCTGGCGCTGAATAAAGGCGAGGGCCGCCGCTTCGGCAGCTTGCAAGCGGCTCGGTTGAATATCGGTCTGGCACATGCTGCCCGAAACATCGATCACCAGCGCGATCGTCGTTTGATCGGTCGGCACACTGATGATCGATACTGGACGGCCCACGGCCACGATCAAACTCGCCAGCGCGATGAGGAACAAGGCGAACGGCAGATGCCGCCTTAACGCCGATTGGCGGGGCAGCGCTTCACGGATCAAACTTAAACTTGAATAGCGTACCGTCATTCGACGCCGGCGACGCAGCATCAAAATATAGATCGCAATCAATAGCGGAATTAAGATTAATGCAATTAGGAATCCGGGCCATAGCAATTCCATCGATACGCCTCCTAACGCTTGCCCAACCTTGCGAAGGTTATCATGTGTGATGTGAACATACTCAACTCAACCTTCGCAAGGTTTATCGAGATTACGGCAAGCGACTGAACCAGACTAGCGAGAAGAAACCACCAATCAATAAGATAATAATACCTGCACCCGCGAACAACGCAGTGATCTCCGTTGCTTCCGGCTTGATCACCAATTGCGCGCCGAGGTTGTCGTAGATTGCGCGCAAGCTTGCTTCATTCTCGGCCTGATAATACTCGCCATCGGTGACTTGTGCGATTTGCTTTAACATCGCTTCATCAAGTTGCGTGTGAACCGTAAAGCCTTCCACTTTGATCGATGTTCCTGCCGCGCTGCCGATGCCGACGGTATAAACACGCACACCCCGATCGGCTGCACTCTGTGCGGCCTCGATCGGGTCCGGATTCACTGTATTCTCGCCATCGGTTAGCAGCACAATCGCCGCCGAGTCGTAACTGCCTTTAGGCACTGGCGCGGGTGTGGGCGTCGGCGTCAGCAACAGCGCGCTGTAAAGTTCGTCCGGCTGCGGCCCACCGGCAAACAGAGTGTTGAGCGAGATGAGAATACCGTTAGCCAATGAAGTCCCGCGCGTCGGCTGCAAGCGATCGATCGCAGCGAGGATCGCTTCTTGATCGTTCGTCGGCGGTTGAACGTTGAAACCGCTGTCACTAAACGCCACCACGCCGATCTGCACTGTCAACGGTTGGCGCTGGACAAAATCGCGGGCGGCAGCTTTGGCCGCTTCCATGCGAGTGGGCTTCAAGTCATCGGCGGCCATGCTGCCGGATACATCGAACGCGAGGATGACTGTGCCTTGAATCTTTGGCAGACTCACCACCGCCTGCGGCCGCGCCAAGGCAGCGATCAAGACGGTGAGACCGATCAGAAAGAAGACCAGCGGAACGTGCCGCCGACGGCCTAGGTCGCGGCCCTGCGTCTGCGCCAGTCCGAATTTGCCGTAAGCTTCAGCGATCCGTCTTCGTCGCTGCTGCACGCGAAGATACAGCGCGATGAAGAGCGGAATTGCTATAAGAAGAATGAACATCTCGGGTGAGATGAAAGACATAGACGCCAAGTTCCCGTCATTGCGAGGCGGTTTTTTGCGCCGAAGCAATCTTCCGATCGAATTTGAGATTGCCTCGTGGCACATCCCGAGAGGGCTGGGCCATCTAGGAACTTCGCTCGCAATGACGATGCTTTAGTGATTTAATTTCTCCGCTGCTTCCTCAACGCCGCAAAGCGGACAATCGCGCGCACTAAATCTTCATCGGTCGAGAGAGACAGGGCATCCACACCCGCGCGCTTGAAGGCCTGATTCAGTTCTAATTCGCGCCGCTGTGCGGCTTCAACAAAACGCCGCCGGAATTTTTTGTCGTGCGTATCGACATACAATTGATCGCCAGTCTCGGCGTCTTCCATGAAGATCGGGCCGATGTCCGGCAGCTCGATCTCGCGCGGATCGATCAAGCGGATGGCCAAGACTTCATGCCGCCGATTGAGCAAACTCAGCGGACGCTCCCAGCCCGGCGCGCTGATGAAATCCGACAGGATGAAGATCAACGATCGGGATCGGATCGAATGCAAGGCACCTTCGAGCAGCGGTGACAAATCGGTGAAGGGTGCCCGCGCCAGACGCGGCTGCTTCATAAGATCGTTGACCAGCCGCAGGACTTGCAGGCGGCCGCCGCGCGCCGGAATCGTCTTCTCGATCCGGCTGCCAAAGAACAGCGCGCCGACGCGATTGCCGTGCCGCGTCAATACGCGCGCGAGCGTCGTGACAAAATCGATCAAGACCGTGCGCTTCAAACTGTGCAGCTCGGATGTGCCGAAGTCGATCGACGGACTGAGATCGAGCAGAAACCACGCGATGATTTCTCGATCTTCAACGTACTGGCGGACATACGGCGAGTCCATGCGCGCGGTGACATTCCAATCGATGTAGCGGACATCATCGGGCGGCTGGTATTCGCGCAGATCGGCAAAGTCGACACCGTAGCCGTAAAACAGGCTGCGGTAATCGCCCTGCAGCAGACCATCCAAGCGGCGGATGACCTGCCAATCGAGGCGCTGCAAAACTCGTTCAGGCGTCGGCGTGGATGTTGGTGTGCTCATGCATCGGTACCACTGGCAGCGGAATTCGATCGAGAATCTTTTTCAAAATCTCATCGCTGGACACATTGTCGGACAACGCTTCATACGACAACACCAGTCGATGCCGGATCACATCGAGCGTCATGTCAAACACATCTTGCGGCAAAATGTAGTCGCGGCCGCGCACGAATGCCAACGCCCGCGCCGTCAAGATCAAATTGATCGATGCGCGCGGACTGGCGCCGAACATGATGTAGCGCTGCAAATCCGGCAAGCCGACGATTTTGGGTTGGCGTGTGGCCGTGACCAACTTCACCGAGTATTCGATCAACGCCGGATCGACGAACACCCGATCGACTTGTTGCTGAAGTCCGATCAGCTGATCGGTCGTCAACACTTTACCCACCGCATCCAACGCGTTTGTCATGCGCTCGACGATGACAAACTCTTCGGTCGCGCTCGGATAACCGATCAACACTTTGAGCATAAAGCGATCGATCTGCGCTTCCGGTAAAGCATACGTGCCTTCGGTCTCGATGGGATTCTGCGTCGCCAGCACCAAAAACGGATTCGGCACTTTGAACGTCTCACGCCCGATCGTGACCTGATGCTCCTGCATGACTTCCAGCAGTGCGCTCTGCACTTTGGCGGGCGCGCGATTGATCTCGTCGGCCAGCAGCAAGTTGGTAAAGACCGGGCCGAGCGAGGTGTTGAACTCGCCCGTCTTTTGATTGTAGATGCGCGTGCCGATCAGATCCGCGGGCACGAGATCGGGCGTGAACTGAATGCGCTTGAATTCGCCGCCGATCGATTCGGCCAGCGTTTTGATCGCCATCGTCTTAGCCAGACCCGGCACACCTTCGACGAGGACATGGCCGCGCGCCAGCAGCGCCACGACTAAACTCTCCAGCAGGTGATCCTGCCCGACGATGATCTTCTTGACTTCATATAAGACCCGCTCCATCGGCCTTCGGTTTTCAGCATTGAATGGTTGGTTCATTAACGATCTCCTGTGTTAGTTGGATAGTCCGGTAGTTGGATAGTGAAGTAGTCACTCAACGGCTAACGACTATCGCACTCCACAACTATTGCACTGCTCCACTAATACGGCGGCGCACCCGCGGCCCCACCTGCCACATTGATCGGCACGGCGAAGCCAATGCCGACGAAGAAACTTTGATCGGTGGGATTGGCGATACCTTCGACAATGCCGATCACTTCGCCATTTCGATTGAGCAGCGGCCCGCCCGAATTGCCGGGGTTGACAGCGGCATCGATCTGGATCAAGCCGTGCAGTGTGAGCGTGCTGCTCGGCGGATGAAACGATCGATCGAAGCCGGAGATCACGCCCGCGCTCATCGAGCCATATAAGCCGAACGGATTGCCGACGGCATACGCCTCATCGCCGACTTGCATCGCGCCCGGATTACCCAACACCGCGGGCACGATCAAGGTCAGCGCCGATGTGGCTTGCACTACGGCGATGTCACTCTCCGGCTGCGTATTGAGCACTTTGCCAATCGATTGAGTGCCATCGGCAAAGGTCAGCGTGATCACGCGGCTGTTGGTGACCACATGCAAAGCTGTCAGCACATCGCCCGCATCGTTGATCACCACACCGCTGCCCAGACCGCCTTCGGGTTTGCCCGTCGAATCGAGACCTTCGGTTTCGATCAGCACGAGCGACGGGTGAATGATCTGATAGACGCGTTGTGAATAAGCGGGAGCCGGCGTGGCCGTGGCCATGAACTGTGTAATCGTGTCGTTAACATCGCGCGTCGTGAGCGGCCGCTGGCCGGGGACAACCAGATTGTAAAGCAGCAAAGCGAGAAATGCGGCTAACACACCGGAAGCAAACGGCAGGATTTTACGCACGCGGGCGCGCGCGCGTCGAAAACGAGTGCGCCAGTCTTCCGATCGAGAAGCTGTAGGTTCGGTCATGACCTTTCCAATCAAACAATAATGAAAAACTTTCTTCGGGTTAAACGGTGATACGGCTGTTGGCTGCCAATGGTTTTATTATAAGACATTTTTATAAATTAGAGATGAGAGGATAGCGAGGGAGTTCTTGAGAAAGCGCGGCCACCCGCCGTTATTTTTCGAAAACACTCGATCGAAAATCCGATTGAGTGTTTTCATTTAGAGGCGACGGTGGGAATTGAACCCACGCTGAGGATTTTGCAGGACATCGCGAGTAAATTTTAAGACCCTCACCTAATCTTAGCTACAATTACGGCTAAGGACTAATGCTGAAATCTTAAGTGGAAAAGTGTATGTTCCTACACTGCACTCCTGGAGTCAGTCAATAAACTTTTGAATGTTATTGTGACCATACCCCTATTGCTACCATTCAGTATGAGAATCGACGATAGTAAATCAATACCTGTCCTGCATTAATAAAAATAGATCC
>JBGQGR010000228.1:0-5626 GCA_041497495.1 Anaerolineae bacterium
CGCCCTTGACAGTCTCAATGCCTTCAATCGCTTCGTCGAGCACCGCATTCATCCCGCCGAACTGCCGCCGCACCGATTCGGTGGCGGGTTGTAATTGCCGCAGGAAGTTCTGCAATAAAATAAGATAACCGATCATGAAACTCAGCGGCGTGATGATCAACGCCGGCTGGATCGTCGGCACGACGAACAGCGGCACGATGATGAACATGAGTGAGCCCACGACCAAATTTAGGCCGGGATTCAGCATCAAGTTCATTTCGCGCACATCGTTGGTCGCGCGCGCCATCACATCGCCCACCGATTGCTGATCGTGAAAGGTCATGCTCTTGCCGATCAGGCTGGCGTACAATTCGTGGCGCGTATCGCGTTCCAGTCGTTGGCCGATGATCTCGCTGCCGAAATTGCGGCCGAGCTGCAGCACGCCGCGAATGATTTGCGATAAAACAATCCCGATCGCTGCCGCGCCAATCAGCGCGGTGTTCACCGGCGTGATCGAGACCGCACTAAAGGCCTGACCGATGAACACGAACATGATCGAAGCGCCCGTCGCGTTGCCGATCGCGCCGATGACGAGGATCACAATCAGAATTTTGTTGCGCAGCACATGCGAAGCCACCCAGCGCCGGGCCGATTCGCGGTGCCGCGCCGCCCATTTGAGTTGAATCGAGAATTCAGAGTTCATAATTTTGTCCGTGCGTGACACACAAAAACACGAAGGCACTGTTACTTCCTTCGTGTCGCGGCATGATCTGATCGTATTGCAGCAAGTTGATAAATATCTGACTAATTGATTCTACTCTATCCGTTATACTTGCGCTAGCTGTTCTCGCGCAGCACCTGTTGCACGATCGAGAGCAGGGGGCCGCGTTCTTCAAAGCCTTGCTCATTAAGTGTGCTCATCGCCAGGTATATTTTCGATCGACAGCGGCGAATCAATCCGCGCAACAAGCGTAACAGCGTTTCGCGACGTGCAAGTTGCTCGTCTTCGTCAGTCCACTTCTTATCGATCGGCCAGTGGCGGCTCAACACGTATGGGTGGGTGAGGGGTTGATACAATCTTTCCCACCACGCCGGACTGCCGGCATTCAACCAAAATTGATAAGCCACCGATTCATTGCTGAGCAAAAAAGTATACGCGGGAGCCAGCAAGACTGCGTTCGGTGTTTCCGCATAAGGACTGGCAACATAGGTTGCTGCAACGATGCCCTCGGCCACTATGCGGATGTAATCGCGGCCAATTCTCGGATCGCTCATGGCCGCAAATGGATCGGGGCTGACAGTTTGCCGGAACTTGCGCGCCGATTCGATGATCTGCGCTGTGATGCGGCCGGGATCGATCTGCCGATGAAAGCCAAAGCCGTCTTGCGATAATAGTTCGCCAAAAAGTTTGCTGAGAAAGTGATCGAGCGGCGAAGCGGTTTCATCTTTGACCCGATCGTTGATCCACGTCCGAATATTCTCGTACTTTGCGCCAACTTCATAACCAATGCGATCTTGCAGCTCTGGCTTCAAACCATCGAAGGCGCGTAATTCGATTTGCCCGTCGCGTGATCGATACAATCGCTCGGCGATCAAATGTGCGCGCGCCGGATCGAGTCCCTCGATGGACATGACCAGCATCTGCGCGACATCGGCTTGCGGCGGGGCGAGATGCCAATCGGGATGCGCAATCGCCGACAGCGTCATCAAGCCGCGGGTGATCGATTCTTCATTCAGCGCGCGCGATGGTCGCAGCGATCGGGTCGGAATTGTTTGTCGATCGAATCGATCTTGCAGCGCGAAGCGCAATGCGTCGCTTAGGAATGGCGCGAGGATGACGATGCCACGTGGCTCGACGTGCTGCTGCTTGATCAAGTCTATGACTTGTGATGCAACCCAGTCGATCATTTGTGGATGAAAACGCCCGCCACCGAACGCAATGGCTGCGCGCGCATCGCCTGTTCGCGTAGGTAGATCGACATGATCGGACAATGCTTGCTCGATCGATCCTTCAAGCGCTAGCAGATCGATCGACATCACATGTGATTCAGTAAGCTCAATCGTTTGAGCGCACACCGATCGGAGCGCGTAAGCCGATCGGGGATCCGCGCCCAAAAACGATCGATAGCCGGCCTCGTTATCAAAAACGATAAACGCTGAATCGGCGGCCGGAATCCAATCGCGCAGTAAGTCATGTGTGATGGGTGTGTCTTCTTCGGCATTGTCCACGATCAAGTGGCGGTATTTCTTGAACAACCGATCGCGGAACCCGGCGGTTTTCGATAGTTCGACGAACAATTCGATCTGTAACGAGAAGTCGAGCAAGTTGTTGGCGAGGCAATAATCGCGGAAGCGCTGGATGCAGTCTTGTACTTGAGCAAAGGTCATCGTTTGCGCCGATGGACCTTCCCACGCGTTGATCAAGCGTTTGCCAACATCGGTGAATGAGAATCCAACGAGCGCCGCTTTGTTGAGATTGTCGAGCAGTTGACTGTATAAGCGTTGGCCCGGTACGCGTACGCCATCGAAATAAAGTTTTTCGGTGCGAAGCGGCTCGACGACTTTCTCCATGTAGTATTGCGCCGTTTCCAGCGTAAGAAATGTAGGAGGTTGACCGGGTCGCGCGAACTTGGCCGTGGGTGCAACCAGCGGCCACATTAGATCGATCGAGCGGCGCGCTAAACCACCGATGGTCAGCGCATCGATCTGTTCGCCCGCGGGGAGATCGGCACGGCGCAGCAATTGTTGATAAGGTTTCAACAAACTGCGTTGAGGGGCAAGCACTAAAATTGAATTACCACTGATGCCAGAGTTAATCAGTGCGCGCAATCGATCGACGGCAAGCGTGGTCTTGCCAGTGCCAGCACTTCCAGCTAAAAATATTTTGTTGTTCGTCAATCGTGCTTGATCGCTGTTAGTCATTTACAGTGTATGTATTCGCGTAGACACATCAACTATGCCGCAGAAGCAACTTGATATTTTCTTGAAGTATTAAGAAGCTATGCGAAGTATAGCATGTATCGTAATTGCGCGGCAGAGCAGGGCGATTATTAGATGAAGAATTAGTTTTTCTTTGGCTTAAGCGTTGAGCCGCGTTTCAATTTTGATTCACCGAATTTTTGCCTAATGGCATCGACCGTGCGAGTGAGTTTCTCCGATCGATCATCATGCGGCTCGAATAAGTTAAGTTGCCGTGCGACTGGCCCAAGTCCACGCGCGGCAACGCCGATCAAGCGGACTGCGCGACCTGTCCAGGTGGCTTCGAATAACTTCCAGGCTGTTTCAAAGATCGGCTGATCGAGATCGGTCGGTTGGGGCAGGGTGGTCTGTCGCGTGAGAGTGGTGAAATCTTTGTAGCGAATTTTGATCGCAATCGTCTTCGTTCCAAATTTCTCTGCGCGTAACTGCGCGCCGACATGTTCGCTCTGTTCCAGTATCACGGCCCGCAAACGTTTAATGTCGGTGACGTCGTGGGCGAAAGTTTCTTCCTGGCTGATTTGTTTGGTGATGCGATCGGTTTCGATTTCCGATTCATCGATCCCGTTGGCGCGCCGCAACAACTCAGCAGCGCCGCGCGATCCCAAATGTCGGGCCAGAATATCCGATCGGGTTTGGGCAATCTGCCCGATCGTTTCGATGCCGGCTGCTTGCAAGATCGCTGCAGTCTTCGGTCCCACGCCCCACAATGCGCGGATCGGCAGCGGCGCGAGAAACTTGGCCTCTTCGCCGTGAGGAATGATCAAGATTCCATTTGGCTTCGCTTTTTCAGTGCCAATTTTCGCCACGAGTTTGTTCGACGCCACGCCGATAGAGCAGGGGAGTCCAAATTGATCGCGCACCCGATCGTGCAATTGATGCGCCAAAGTTTCCGGCATGCCATACCGCAGTTCGGTGCCCGTGATGTCGAGAAACGCTTCATCGATCGAGATCTGCTCAACGAGCGGTGTGATCTCGTAAAGGATTTGCATGACTTCATGTGAATGCTGTGAATACAAATCGTGTCGACCATGCATTACAATTAATTCAGGACACAGTTGTAATGCGCTCCGTGTCGGCATCGCCGATCGAACACCGAACTTGCGCGCTTCGTAAGATGCGCTGGCGATCACGCCGCGCTGATCGGCCGCCCCGCCGACCGCGACCGGCTTGCCACGCAGTTCGGGCTTGTCTAACAACTCAACCGATACGAAGAACGAATCGAGATCGATATGAAGGATCGTGCGAGGCGAAATGGGCGAAGACATTGACGGAAACAATAAACTGCGACACATTTTCTAAGTGCGGCGCAGTTGCGGATGAATCAATGTTTACCGTTCGGTGAAGTCATCAATTTTTTGTAAGCACTTTGCCATAGGGCAGGGGACTTCGTCAAAGTTGAAATGCGCACATCAGAGAAGCGGGATGCTAAGCCAGCTAACTCGATCGGCATGGTGGCCCAATCGCCGGATCGGATCATCACATCCAATCGATTGGCCGTATCGGGCAGCCACAACCATTCGCGGCGGAGTTGATCGGCTTTGACGTAGTAATCGCGCTTCTCCCACGCGCTGGCCGACGAATCGATCGATTGATCCATGCTGCGCAGGCCATACACAATGAAGGACAGCATGTCTTTGGTGTCAGCATCGACCGCTTTCTTTTCCGTCAGGCGGCGCAGAATCTCAGCAATGGTGCGGCGGATGGCGTTGCGTTGTTGGGTCGGTGTTCCGTCGATGTAGGTGATGCGGCTCATAGTGATTTCTGATCTCTGATTTATGATTTTGGATTTTGCGAATTTCGATTATGATATAATATTAGCACGTTAGTTCTAGTTGGTCAATCCTGAAATCGCAACTAGATTTTCCTATGATTCAAGATATATCGCAAGCTTAATATGGAGGTGTAAGATGTCGAAAGAAATTCCGCTATCACAACAAGCCCGACGCAACAAGCGAAATATTGGATTAGTGGCTTTCGTTGATGACGACGATTACGAATTTCTGACTCAATGGAACTGGTCAGCGGTTAGCACACAGCGACGGAATGGCGGTTATGCTATGCGGCTTGATAATCGAACCAAGACAACTTTTTTAATGCATCGGGTGATTCTCAATGCGCCAGATGGCATGGAAGTCGATCACGTCAATGGTAATGGGCTGGACAATCGGCGTGCGAACCTCCGGTTCGCCACACGCCAACAAGGGCAAGCCAATCGGCGCATCTTTAAGAACAGCGAGTCTGGTCTCAAAGGTGTGCATTTCGATAAAGTGACGGGAAAGTAGAAGATGGTTTTCAGCGCGCACTTTGACACCGCAGAAGAAGCTGCGCACACATATGATAAACTGGCAAAAATAGTTTTCGGTGATTATGCCAAAGTCAACTTTGATGAGTGACGGTTTTGTGTTAAAATACTATTCAACATATTGTACGTTACGTTTAATACATGGATGGTTCAAATATGTCGAATAAACAGTCTACTCAAAAGCCTTCGACAAGTCGGACAAAGCCCTCTGCGACCGATTTAGAGTTTGGCGATTCTTTTTTGGCAACTGTTCAATCAAGTCGCAATACGGCGATCTCTTATCGGTATGGATTGAACCGGCTAGTAGAATTCATCAGCGAAACAAATTATGCCCCCCTGCCCTTGCCGTATCAAGTGAATGCGCTC
>JBGQGR010000229.1:0-5620 GCA_041497495.1 Anaerolineae bacterium
AGAACGCGGATGAGTGATCATCCGCGTTCAACACCATTCAATCAGTACGCTTTGCCGTATAGCACCATCTCCGTGCCGACTTGGCCGCAATGCACACACTTGCCCGATCCGCCCGGCTGATCGAGCGGGATGCAACGCGTGGTCGCTTTCGTATCTTCTTTGATCTCGGCCTCGCACTTCGCATCGCCGCAGTACCAGATCCGCGCGAAGCCGTCTTCGACAATCGATTTGAATTCGTCGTACGCTTTCGCTTCGTGGATATTTGCGTCACGGAATTCGGTCGCGCGCTTGAGCATGTCTGACTGGATCGATTCCAAGATCGAGCGAACGGCGGCCACCACGCCATCTTGCGCCACAAACGATTTGCCTTCCTTGCCGGGCACATCGCGTCGAGCCAGCACCACGGATCGTTTTTCCACATCCTTCGGGCCAATCTCGATCCTGATCGGCACACCGCGCATTTCCCAATCGTTAAACTTAAAGCCGGGCGTCTCCTCTCGATCGTCGACCTTGACGCGAACGCTGTCGCCCAATTGCAACTTGATCGTTTCGACGATCGGCATGACTTTGCTTTTCTCGTCGTCGTTCTTGAAGATCGGCACGACGACCACTTGAATCGGCGCGAGTTTGGGCGGCAGCTTCAAGCCTTGATCATCGCCGTGTACCATGATGATGCCGCCGATCATCCGCGTCGATAAACCCCACGAGGTCGTCCACACAAATTCTTGTGCGTTGTTCTTACTCAGGTACTTAATCTCGAACACCTTAGCGAAGTTCTGGCCGAGAAAATGCGACGTGCCCGATTGCAACGCTTTCTTATCGCCCATCATCGCTTCGATCGTATACGATCGAACCGCTCCGGCGAATTTTTCCGAATCCGATTTGCGGCCTGGAATTACTGGAATGGCCGCATCGTTCACCGCGAAGTCAGCGTAGACGTTCAACATGCGGATGGTTTCCTCTTCAGCCTCTTCGGCCGTGGCATGCGCCGTATGTCCTTCCTGCCAGAGGAATTCCGCAGTACGCAGAAATAATTTTGTGCGCAGTTCCCAACGCACGACATTGTTCCAGCAATTAATCAAGATCGGCAGATCGCGATAACTCTTAATCCACTGTGCGTACATATGACCGATGATCGTTTCGGATGTCGGGCGAATAACCAAAGGCTCTTCCAGTTCTTCGCCACCCGCATACGTCACGACGGCGAGTTCAGGCGCAAAGCCTTCGACGTGTTCTTTTTCTTTTTGCAGGAATGACATCGGGATGAGCAGCGGGAAGTAGGCGTTCTGGTGCCCGGTCGCTTTGAAGCGACGATCGAGTCCGGCCTGCACGTTCTCCCATAAGCCGTAACCATATGGCCGGATCACCATCGAGCCGCGCACGGGCGAATAATCCGCCAGTTCGGTGCGCAGGATAAGATCGTTATACCACTTTGAGTAGTCTTCACTGCGAGCAGTCAGTTTGTCAGCCATGATAGTCCCTTCCCAAAATATGTAACTTGCTGAACCATGTTGCGTGGTGCATGTTCTGTCTTTACGCAGCGCGTCTATTTCAACAGCGCCGGCACCTCATCGATCCCGGCCACATATAAAATCAACTCACGATACTTCTCGTTCACATAGCCTGTGCCTGAAAATTTTTCCAGCAACTCGTGCCACATCGAGCCGACGACGACAAATGGCTGGCGCGCTACTTCGCCAACCTGCATCAGACTCCACGTCAGCGCCACTTCGCTCAAGGTGCCAATGCCGCCGGGCAGCGCGACCCAGGCATCGGCAAACGTCACCAAATGATGCAGCCGCTGGAACAACGTCGGAAATTTGATCTCTTCATCAAGATATGGATTCGGGTGCAGCCGCAGCTCATCTAGCACAGACGTCGTAACGCCGATGACATGTCCACCTGCTTCTTTCGCGCCGCGACTCGCCGCTTCCATCGTGCCGAAGTAACCGCCCGTCGCCACAACATAGCCTGCCTTCGCCAACACAGCACCTAACGCGCGCGCTTGTTCGTAATCGGCTTCGCCCTCTTTCGGCGCGCTACTCCCGAACACGGTAACGACCGATCCTTTAGGATGTGGCATTGCTCTCCGATTCCATGTCGCCTGGTTTTTGGGCTTCAGAATCCGATCGGGCTTCAGCGCTTTCAAATACTTGCTTCACACTGCGCACGATCTTTTTGATCGGCCGTTCGCTGAATTGATCGGCGTAGTCTTCAGCCGCTTCTTCGATCGAAACATCTTTCTCTTTTTCTTGCAGATAATACAAATGCTCGACGATCCACAAATACAAATCGGATTCGGTGCGATGCGGGAAGTCGGCCAAGACGTTGTGCGCGCGGATCGCTTCGACGACTGGCATATAGACCGTGTCATACCAATGCGCCACGGCTTGCTCTTCGCCGACGTCGCGTCCCCAATCGACTTGAATAAAATGGCGATGCATCGCCATGTGCTCGATCAATCGATCGTAGCCGCCGGCCACCGTGAAGCGAATGCGCTGATCGGGCCGGATCTCGTCGAGCCGCGTGCGCTCCAGAAAATGCCGGTACTCATGCAGCACTTCTAAATCTTCAGCGCGCAGATCGGCGCTGACCGGCACACGCGAGACCGCTTCCAGCACTTCGGCATCGATGAACGCCACGCCCTGCTCGCGCGCCACCGAGACGCGATGATGACCATCCAACACAAAGAACGCATCGCCGACTTTATACAAACGCACGGGCGGTAAATTGACTTCATCGTAATACGCGCGCGCGACACTCTTCCAACGATCGGCGGTGCGATCCTGCGCGGGCATAAACTCCGCATCGAAGTCGCGATAGCGATCGACGCTGCCGACGATCTGCGCGATCGGCACTTCACGCGCACCGCGATAAACCGGTCCGCCCAATTCCAAAGACCGTTTTACTTCTTCAAAAGATAACAGCCGGTTCGGGCGGCCAGCTAAGCGGGCTAGCACATCCCGAAAAAGCGCGCGGCGGCGCACGCGTTCGTATTCGTTTTGGGCGCGCCCGTCATCACTCATCGCCGCTCTCCCATTCGATCACGCGATACGGAAAAACATTGAACACATTTGTCGCTTCAACTAACGTGCCCGGCTTCAAACCCAGGTAAGTGTGTTGATGCCCGTGCAATAAAAGTTTGGGACGATAACGTTTGATCAATACATTGAATGCTTTGAAACCGATGTGTGCAGGATCGGGGCCGTCGCCCACGCCGAACGGCGGCGAATGCGTGACCAGCACATCGAGATAACGGCCATAGCGCAATCGATTCCGGATCAAGCGCAGCGACAAACGCCAGGCCTTCACATTCATTTCACTTTGCGTGAATTGAAAGGCGCTGCGCGGATCGTATCGGATCGATCCTTCCAGTCCCGCCAGCAGCAAGCCCTGCGGCCCGATCGAAGTGCGCGAATTCAACGATTCAACGCCGGCCGGAATCATTCGCTGCGCACCGCTTTCGGTATATTCGAGCGTGAGATCGTGATTGCCATGCACATAATACATCGGCTTGTTCAACACCGTCACGATATATTCCAAATAACTGTAGGGCAGATCGCCGCAGCTGATCACCAGATCGACATCACCAAATCGATCGACGATGCTTGGTTTGTACAACGCGTCCACAACTTGATCGCTAATGGCGAGTATCTTCATACGAGTCCCAATTGATTTGATCTAACCACGGACACCTGCACCAAATGCAGTGCGGTGCAGGTGTCCGTGTAATCGGTGGTTGATTCATTCCCACGTTCGATCGTAATTCGCTTTCAATTTAGCCAGCACCGCTTGTTCCAGATCGATGTCGCTGATCGACGCCAGTTGCAATAAATACAACATCACGTCGGCGAGTTCGGCGGCCAGCTCAGGCCGATCGATGACGCGATCTTCCCATTGGAAGTGCTCCAGCACTTCGGCCGCTTCGATCGCCAGCGAAGTCGCAATGTTGCGCGGCGTCTGCGGCCGCGGCGAATCGGATCGCGTCCAGCCTTTGGCTTCGACGAAGTGTTGCATTTTATCTGAGAGTTGTCGAATATCCATAGATCGATCCTCCCGCAGGTTAAACTGTCGGGCTGAATATTCTACCGATAACCTGCGGGAGGGTTTCGGTAAAACAAAACCAGCCCTCTCAAAGCCGGAGAGGACTGGTTGCAAACTTGAAGCGACAGATGCAATACGCCTATCCAGACTTGTGGTCCGGCTCGGTAGGCAACGGGCTTGGCGAAACTTTGCGGGTGAACATGGGCGGCATTATACGTTTTTTCAAAACACTTGTCAATTGATCAGCGCGATGCTATAATCTCAAACACTTCGGGCGGTTAGCTCAGCTGGTTAGAGCACACGGTTCACATCCGTGGGGTCGTAGGTTCAAGTCCTATACCGCCCACACAAACAAATGAAGCGGCTATCGATCAACTCGATAGCCGTTTTTTTATTTGTCATTTGACATTGGTCATTGATAATCACATCTTCTTCAAATACTCTCGAATCATCAATGCGGCCGTCGCGCCTTCGCCGACCGCGCCCGCGCGCGCTTTGAGATTCACATCACGCAATGTGCCGGCTGCATGGCTTATCTTGAACAGATGAAGCAAACTATCTGGGTGCCGGGCCAGTTGACCGAGCAGGATGTCACCCCGCACGCGCAAGCGGAATTGCTGCAGATTTTCCGCGACTGGCAAAAGAAATAGCGGCCTCAGTAGATTTCCCACGCATGACTTGTGGTACAATCCCCGCAGTTTAGTCTAATTTCCTCAATGGAGTTCTTGACGAGATGCGACTATCGCCCTCTCGAAATTCAAAGGTCGATTGGCGACTGGCTGTCCTGCGCTGGGTTTTAATCTTCGGCGTATTAGCCATTGCACTGCTGGTACCGGGCACTGAGGGTGAACTAGGCCGCCGGTCGCTGGCGCTGTTGTTGGTCACTGCGGTCTACAATCTGGCCATCATGGTGCTGCTGATCTTCGACGTGCACGTCGAAGGACTGCCCTGGATCAGCCTCGCTATCGACTCCGTGCTCGCCATAGCACTGTTGTTCCTCACGGGCGGCGGCAGCAGCCCGTTGTTGTTCTTTAGTTTGTTTCCAATCCTGACCGCGGCACTGCGCTTTAATTGGCTCATCAGCTTGTTGACAACGGCCACACTCGTCATTGCGTTTTTGGCGCTGGGCGGCCCGCTGTCCGGCGGTATACTGATCGCGTCAGCGGCGATCTTTACAACCTTCATCAGCAGTCGAATGCGGGACGTTATCCGCGACGTCCGTCACAACGAAGACACCGACGAACTCCAGCAGCTGCGCTCGACCCGTGTACAGGCGCGCGCCATTTTTGAAATGGCCGCCACCTTAAGCGCCACTCTCAACTATCAGCACATTCTCGATTCAGTGTTGGATGTCAGCGTCTTGGGCCTCAAAGAAATCGGGCCAGCTTCCACTCGCATGGTCGGCATCGTGCTGTTGTTTGCCGGTTCGGGATTGCAAGTGGCGGCGTCGCGCCACCTGGATATGTTCGACGAAAAACTTCCACTTGAACTGCGCGGCGGTGCAGTCTCTGAGGCATTAGCCACCGCGGAGCCGGTTATTTGCCGTGACACCACTCAAGATCTCGAAATCAGCACT
>JBGQGR010000230.1:0-5619 GCA_041497495.1 Anaerolineae bacterium
TCATCGCTATCAACGTCCAGAATTAGCAGGCTCCAGAGCTCACGTGTTAGCTGTCAAAACGGTTCCATGAATTACCGAATACTCTCTATTATGATATAGATCATAGGTAATAAACCAGAATTGAATATACTTTGTCTTGTAAATGCAATTGAAGACAGGTCTCCTTCCCTTGGCTGGCGACGCCTCTGATCTCCTCCCCCCGTTCAGAGGCGTCGCGGTTTTGAGGCTGAAGAAGTGCGCTCAAAGTATTTTCGTCACGCCGCAGACATGATGTGCATCATATGCGCTCAAGCAGTCCTTGGCTATACTGATTCTTAACTCCACCAGGACAAGGATTTGTGATGAACACTATCGACTTTTCACAGCCATTTCCTGACTATGTGACTTGCCCCCAATGCGGCGAGCCTGAGGTCGAAGTGTGGTGTTACGCCGAGCAGGCCACTTGCCACAAGTGTGGGACCACCTTCGATCATTCACTGCCGCCCGAATGTCAGCCGACTTGCAGTGTAAATGTTCGAGCACAGGCTGCACAGATCGCACTTCACCACGTCCGCGGAAAAACTTGCTCGGATGTTATTGATCCGCTCGGCGCGCGGGCATAGTTCGAATCCATGATGATGGCTTCACGTTTCAAACCACCACTTCCCAAAGAACATGGCTCGTGGGCGATGTTGGCTCTGCCGTTGTTGATCGGTTTGGATATCGCGTCGAGTTGGCGTTGGCAATCATTGTTGGCGGTTGTTGCGGTCGTCGGGCTGTTCCTGGTGCGCTATCCATTGGAAACGATGATCAAGACCAAGAAACGCACTTCGATGTTGATGGCCTGGTCGACCATCTATGCTGGCTTGGCGATATTCGCTGGCAGCTGGTTGATCGTGATCGATCGATTGTTCTGGCTGATCCCGATCGGTTTGATCGGCGCGACGTTGGTGCTGTTCCGCTGGCGATTAGCGATGCGTCGACAAGAAATGTCGGCGATTGGTGAACTGTCCGGCATCGCTACTCTCGCGCTCGGTGCGCCGATCGTTTATTACGCGGCCAGCGGCCAACTCGATTGGAGCGCGCTGGTCTTGTGGTTGATCAACTCACTGTATTTTGGTGGCACTGTCTTTTACATCAAACTCAAAGTGCGGCAGCAGCCGCGCTTGCCCGCGCCCGATCAAATCGGTGAACGATTGATCAAAGCCCAAGCCTGTTTAACGTATCAGGCAATGACGTTAATGATTGTGGTTGTGCTTGTGCTGTTGCAATCTGTACCGATGTTGATCCCGCTGGCTTTTATCCCGATGACTTTGAAAGTTTTAGTGGGTGCTTATCGCTGGCAGGATAAACACTCGCTCAGCCTGCCGCGCCTGGGCTGGATTGAACTGTTTCATTCGGCATTGTTCGCCGCGTTGGTTATTGCTGCCTTTCGCTAAACGGATTGCATTCCGATCGGGTCGGGAGGCCAATCGAGTTCAGCGACAACTTAACAGGAGGATGTCGTGAATACCCCAGAACTTAAATCGATCTTTTCGTCTGCGCGATTGTTGATCATCGGTTTGGTCGCCGTCATCGTTGTGTTGGGTTTGGCTTTAATCATTCTCGCCATCGGCCAACCTGCGTCTACGACGACGACATTGACCGCGCGGACCGACGCATTAGCCAACAGCAGCGATGCTTGCGTGACCTGCCATCGCAATTCCACTCCCGGCATCGTTCAGCAATTTGGGCACAGCACCATGGCGGGCGCGAAAGTAACTTGCCGCGATTGCCACGAAGTCAAAGCCGATTATCCCGGCGCGGTCGGGCACGAAGGCGCATACGTATTAGGCACACCGACGACGGCGATGTGCCAGAAGTGCCATCAATCTGAAGTGGCGCAATATATGCAGAGCCGGCACTCGCTGCCCGCGTGGGTCGCGTTCGCCGGATCGAAAGATCTGCCGCCCGAATTATTGGCGAAGTATCAAGCGATCCCCGAAGGCCAGTTCGCGCCCGATAAGCTGCGCAATGCGATCGGGGCAATGGAAGGGCCGGACATCACGCGCTTCGCGTGCGAATCATGTCACAGCGTCGGCAAGCCTACAGCGGATGGATCGGTCGGCAAATGTACGGCTTGTCACTTGCGGCATGAATTTACTTTGGAGCAAGTACGCAAGCCTGAGACGTGCAATGCCTGTCACATCGGACCGGATCATCCACAGTGGGAAATCTACGTGGAGTCGCCGCATGGCATTGCCTATCACACGACCGGCGCGAATTGGAATTGGAATGCGGCGCCCGGCACATTAACGGTGAAAGATTTTCCGGCGCCGACCTGTGCCACTTGCCACTTCAGCGGCTTCGGCGGCAGCGGCACCACGCATGATGTCGGCGATCGATTGACTTGGTTTCTCTTCTCGCCGATCAGTGAGCGGCGTCCCAATTGGCAGGGCAACCTGGTGCAGATGCAGAATGTCTGCCGCGAATGCCACAATCAACAATTCCTCGACGATTTCTACACGGCGGCCGACAAATCAACTTTAGCGGTGAATGAGCTGGTCAAGCAAAGCGATCAGATCATGCAGCCGCTGAAAGATAAAGCGTTGATCACCAAGACGCCGTTTGATGAGCCGATCGAGTTCACGTACTACGAGTTGTGGCATCACTATGGCCGCACGGCGAAGTTCGGCACCTGGATGCAAGGGCCGGATTATACCCAGTGGCACGGCGCGTATGAAGTGGAAAAAGATTTGGTGGAACTGCGGACTCAGGCTGCCGAGATGTTGAAGGCGGCCGGGATTGCTGTAACTCCAGTTGTCACCTCAACATCGCCAGTTAGCGCGACCACACCGATCACGAAATAACCATGTACCACTTAGCGACTATCTTGCCGTGGATGCAGCGTTTCAAATTGCGGCTGTCGCGCGATCAGTTGATGCTGTTGATGGCAGCAATCAATGAAATTTTCCTGGGCATCGATATCTATCTTGCCCACAGCATCAGCGGAACGATTGTGCTGAACGAATGGATTCCGATCATCTTCGGCCTGTCGGCCGGTGTGCTGCTGTTGATCGCGGGCGTGATCGCGCTTAGGAAGCGATCGGTGGCAACCGTGATCGCCTCGATCGTTTTCCTGCTGAGTATCGTTGTCGGCCTGTTGGGCGATTACTTCCACATCATGCGTGCGATTTTGCCGAATGCACCGAGCGGCCAGCAGGTTACCGTCGATCTGCTGGTGTGGGCCCCGCCGCTGCTCGGCCCGTTGATGTTTGCGCTAGTGGGCATCTTGGGTATCAGCGCTGCATGGATCGAAGACCCGGCTGACAGCGGTCAACTTGTTTTGCTGCGCGGCCGTCGATTGCAACTGCCGTACAGTAAAACCCGCGCCTGCTTTTTTATGATCGGCATGGGCTCACTCGCAACCGTCATCAGCAGCGTACTCGATCATGCCCGCACGCACTTTCAAAATCCGTGGTTGTGGCTGCCCACGGCGATCGGTGTGTTTGCCACCGTGATCGCGGTGACGATTGCGACCTTCGAGAAGCCGCGCCGATCGGATTTGATCATCTACGCCGTCGCGATGGTCTTATTGATCGGCGTGGGGTTGATCGGCGCACTGTTGCATATCGGCACGAACTTGACGTCTGAAGGCACTATCGTTGGCGAGCGGTTCATTCGAGGGGCGCCGTTCCTTGCGCCGCTTTTGTTTGCGAATATGGGGATGTTAGGCTTGATCGTGCTGCTTGATCCCGCGGAGAAATTAAAGTAGGGCCGAGGTTACCTCGTCCCTACAAATATTATCGCCCAGACAATATTATTGGCCTTCGGCCAATGCCGTCAAGCGCTCGATGTCCATAATCACGATGAAACCGCCGGATTCGGTCATCACCAGATCGTCTTTGCGGAACTTGCTCATGATGCGGATCGCGGTCTCGATCGTCGTGCCGGCCATATCGGCCAAGTCTTGGCGCGACAACGACATGTCGATGCGGACGCCTTCGTCTACTTTCACGCCGATCTTGTCGGCCAACTTCAACAAGATATGCGCCAGCCGCGTGTCGACGTGCTCGGCGGACAAGGCGCGCATCTTCATCGCCGCGCGCAGCCGCTCGCCTAAAATGCCGATGATTTTGAGCGCCACTTCTGGAAACGATCGAATGAGTTGCAAGTATTCGTTGCGGGGCAGGCACAACACGGCCACATCGGTCATGGCGACGGCGGTTGCCGGATGAATCGGAAACAAAATGCCCGCGCCACCAAACGTCTCCCCGGGCATGATCACTTCCAATAAATTTTCCTTACCGCCTTCGCCGTATTTGACGATCTTGACCTGGCCCTCTTGGATCACCCACAACCGATTGGCGGGATCACCTTCCAAAAAGATCGTCGCGTTTTGATCGAACACGCTGGCGCGGAATCGATCGGCGAACGACGCAATCTGGTCGAGGGACAGCGCAGAGAACAGGGGCAGCTGTTGAAGCGTGGCTAAGCGATCGGACATTGGAAAATGAACAATGAACAACGATCAATCTTGAGATGTTTTGATAATTGATCATTGCACATGGTAAATTGATAATTGCTTTATCTTCCGCGCAATCGGATGCGCGCATCGCGGCAGTGCGGACATTCCAGACCGACATACTCGCGCCCGCAGGTTCGACAGGTGCGCGTTTCCAGTGGTCGTTCATCGCTCAATGAAGCGGCGATGAGCACGACTTCTTGACCGTCGAATTTGTTCAACCAATTATCGAGGTCGTCGCCCATCACCGTCCACTTGCCGCCGACTTTTCTCAAGACGCCGCGCCGCACGCTGGCATCCAATTCATACGCGGCCGTTGCCATTTCCAATACTGTCGCTTTACGCAGGGACATCTGTCTCCTCCTCAAGAGGCGCATCGATCACCAAAGCAGATTTGTCTTTTTGAATCCGGTAATGATCAAAATCGCGCGCCACCACCGACTCCGGAAAAATCGCTTGGGCTTCGGCGCTGACTTCTTTTTCGCTGTAGCGCCGCGAAACATGCGTCAGGATCAATTTTCGCACATTGGCAGCGTAGGCCAGGCGCGCACTTTGGGCCGCCGTTAAATGCCCGTACGCGCGCGCCAGATCGGCTTCAACCTCCAAATAAGTCGATTCGATCACCAGCGCGTCGGCCCCGCGCACATACTCGATCAAATTATCGGTGCGACTGGCATCGCCGACGATGGCGAGTGTCGCGCCGGGCACTTCGATGCCTAATACATCTGATGCTTGAATCGTGCGGCCGTCGGCCAACGCGATCGATTCACCGGCGACCAAGCGCTTGCGTTCCGGTCCGAAAGGCACGCCTAACGCCTCAGCCCGATCGTTCAGGAACGGTCGATGCGCTTTCTCGCGAAACAAAAAACCAAAGTTACCACCGCCGCGATGCGTAACTGGAAAAGCTGACAATTCAAATGAAGCATCGGCAAAGATAACGCCTGGCCGCAACTCATGATAGTTGACCGTGACCGGCGCGTCGGCATCGCGCAGCACGATCTTGTTGATTAAATCTTCAACTCGATCGAGGCCGGGACGCCCGCCATACAAATTCAGTTCAGTGATCGCTTCCCAGCGCATCAGCGTGCTCATCAAACCGGCCAAGCCCAGAATATGATCGAGATGGCCGTGCGTCA
>JBGQGR010000231.1:0-5617 GCA_041497495.1 Anaerolineae bacterium
GCCGAGAAAGGCATCATCTACATCGACGAGATCGACAAGATCGCCCGCAAGAGCGGCGACAACCCATCGATCACGCGCGATGTGTCCGGCGAAGGCGTGCAGCAAGCGCTGCTCAAGATCGTCGAAGGCACCATCGCGAATGTACCGCCGCAAGGCGGACGCAAACATCCGCATCAAGACTTCGTGCAGATTGATACCTCGAACATTCTCTTTATCTGCGGTGGATTGTTCGACGGCCTGCCGAACATTGTCTCGGACCGATTGGGCTTGAAGAGCACGATCGGTTTCACGGCTTCACAGGCCAAGCGCGAAATGACTGAAGCCGATCTCATGCAGCACATCACGCCCGACGACATGATGCACTTCGGTCTCATTCCCGAATTTGTCGGTCGCTTGCCGGTCGCGGTCAGCGTCGATCCGTTGGACAAAGCTGCGCTGATCGATATTCTCACCAAGCCGCGCAATGCATTGATCAAACAGTTCCAGCGCCTGATCGGCTTGGATCACGTCGAACTCGTCTTTACTGATGACGCACTCAACGCCGCCGCTGAAGAAGCTATGAAGCAAGAAACCGGCGCGCGCGGCTTGAGAACGATCGTCGAACGCGCGCTGCTCGATGTGATGTACGAAATTCCCTCGCGGCAGGACATCCGCAAATGTGTCATCAACGCGGATACCATTCGCGGCCTCACTCCGCCGATCTTGATCACCCAAGACGGTCGATCGATCGATTGGAACGAACCGCACAGCAAAGCGGCGTAAATATCCCGCGTCATTGCGAGAAGGCCGTCAGGCCGACGAAGCAATCTCAGCGACAATCAACACAAGATTGCATCGTTGCGACCTATCCAACAAAAGAGTCGAGGCTTTAGCCGGATTCTTGAAAACATTGACCGTCTAAAGGCTCGATTCCTATTTTGATCTCGAAACAAAAGGGCGAGCACAAGGCTCGCCCGTACAAATTCCTGATCCCTGATCATTATCTTTTCATATCTAACTGCTTCTTCAAAATCTCCTGCACCGCATTCGGATTGGCTTTGCCCTTACTCTCTTTCATGATCTGGCCGACGAGGAAGCCCAGTACATTTTCTTTGCCGCCCATATACTTTTTGACTTCAGCCGCATTCGCCTCCAGCACCTTCCGCACGATCGATTCGATCGCGCTGTTGTCGCTAATCTGCGCCAGCCCCTTTGCCGTCACGATCGATGTGGCTGATTCGCCGGACTTGAACATCTCACCTAACACACGCTTGCCAGTGTTGAGATTGATCGTGCCGGCCTCAACCAGATCGATCAATTCCACCAACATCTTCGGCGTGACTTTTACTTCCTCAATCGCAACCGCTGCTTGATTCATGTAGCGGAACAACTCGCCTGTCAGCCAGTTGAACACGTTCTTGGCTTTCTCCACGCCCGATAGTTTGACCGCCGCCTCAAAGTACTTGGCGACTGATCGTTCCGCTACCAATAACTCTGCATCATTTGCAGCGAGGCTGTATTCGCGCACAAAGCGATCGCGCTTGGCATCCGGCAATTCGGGTAAAGCGGCTTTGATCTCAGCCACCCACTTCGGATCGATCGTCAACGGCGGCAGATCAGGCTCAGGAAAATATCGGTAGTCGTGCGCCTGCTCTTTGCTGCGCTGCATCACCGTGACGTTGCGGGCTTCATCCCAGCCCAGCGTCGCTTGATCGATCGTGCCGCCGCCCTCAACGATCTTTTGCTGACGCGCCCATTCGTACTCGGTGGCTCGCACTAACGCGCGAAAACTATTCAGATTCTTCACTTCTGTGCGCGTGCCAAATGCTTGTGAGCCCGCTGGCCGGATCGAAACGTTCGCCTCGAAACGAATGACGCCCTTCTCCATGTTGCCACTGTTCACGCCGAGATAGCGCAAGATCGCGCGGAGTTTCAGTGCGTACGCTTGAACTTCCTCCACCGATCGAAAGTCCGGCTCGGTCACGATCTCCATCAACGGCACGCCGCTGCGATTGAAATCGATCAGCGATTTGCTGCCGACGTGAATTGACTTGCCGGTGTCTTCTTCAAGATGCACGCGCCGAATGCCGATCCGCTTCGCGCCGCTCGATGTTTCAACTTGCAGCCAGCCCTTTGAACACAATGGAAACTCGTACTGCGAGATTTGATAGCCTTTAGGCAGATCAGGGTAAAAATAATTCTTGCGCGCAAAAACATTGAACGGTTCAATCGTGCAATTCAAAGCGAGGCCGGTCATGATCGTCATCTCGACCGCGCGGCGATTGATGACCGGCAGCATCCCCGGCATGCCCGTGCAGATCGGACAGACGTGCGAGTTCGGCGGCTCGCCGTCCGACATGACGACCGCGCAGCCGCAAAACATTTTCGATTGAGTGAGGAGTTCGGCGTGGACTTCTAAGCCAATGACAGGTTCGTAGTTCATATTTGATTAAGCATGGATCACACCGCTGCCGCAGATTTTGTCCCTTGGCTAAAAGGCGTTCAATCAACGTAGAAGAATTCGCGCAGTTGATCTTCGGGAATATAACGAGTTGCCTAATGCAGGATTGCTTTCGCTGTACCAGTATCTATCTGCGCATGATTCGGCACAGTGAGCGTTTGTCTCTCGCCGCTGGCATTCACACGTCGCAGCTTAATGTGACTGCCTTTTTGTGAGTGAATCCCAAAACCAAACTGACTGAAAATTTGAACGAGGTCTGCACCGGAAAGCCGCCGCAATTTAGGCATAACTTGGTTCCATCTCAAATGTAACCAACAGGGTTGGGCGTGACGCCAAACCTAGAGCAGATAGGTCTTCGTCCTGAAGATGTAACTCGACGGCCTCTTTCAGATTAGCAGTTACTTCGTCAAGAGTCTTGCCTTGTGTGACAACAGGAATCTCAACACACTCTGCGACATAGCCAGATTGTTCACCCGGTCGAATAACAGCCTTGATAGTATGTTGCAGTTGCATGATTAACTCCTTCAATGATCCAATAACTTATGCATCCGTGAGAATCAGGGCCATCAGCGGTAAATCATCCATGCCGCTGCATGAATTTTTCCATACGGTGCAGCGCTTCTTCGATTTTCTCGTACGCGGTGGCATATGAGGCGCGCACAAAACCTTCACCGCCTGCGCCGAAGGCATTGCCCGGCACCACGGCGACGCGTTCTTCATTCAATAATTTATCGGCAAACTCTTCGTCCGTCATGCCGCTGACTTTGATCGACGGGAAGGCGTAGAACGCGCCCTGCGGCTCGAACGTTTTAAGGCCGATCCGGTTGAAGCCGCTCACGATCAGCTTGCGCCGTCGATCGTATTCCTGGCGCATCTGCTCGACGTATTCTTCACCATTGTTGAGCGCTTCGAGCGCGGCAACTTGCGCCATCGTCGGCGCCGACATGATCGTGTATTGGTGCACTTTGCGCATCGCCGCCGTAATCTCTTTCGATGTGGCCGAATAGCCGATGCGCCAACCCGTCATCGCATGCGATTTGGAGAAGCCGCCCAATAAGACCGTCCGCTCGCGCATATTCGGCAGTGATGGAAAACAGGTGTGGACTGGTTGGGCCGATCCATCACCCATCGGGGCGTACACCAACCGATCATAGATCTCGTCCGAAATGACGATCAGATCATGCTGCTCGGCCAGCAGAGCAATGTCCAACAATCGATCGCGGCTCATCACGGCGCCGGTGGGATTGTTCGGATAGCCGATCAAGATCGCTTTAGTGCGCGGCGTGATCTTCGCTTCGATCTCTGCCCTGGTCACCTGAAAATTATTTTCGACGCGCGTCGCGATCGGCACCGGTACACCGCCCGCCAAAGTCACTTCAGCGGTATAAGCCACAAAGCACGGCTGCGGCACAATCACTTCATCGCCCGGATCGAGGATCGCGGTCATGGCCAGATACAACGCTTCCGACACGCCGACCGTGACTAATAATTCCGTTTCAGGATCATAATCGACGTGATAGCGTTGATTGATGTAAGCGCTCAAACCACGCCGCAGTTCCACGGTGCCGGAGTTGCTGGTGTAATGCGTCTCGCCGCGCCGCAGCGAATCGATGCCCGCGTTGATAATCGGCTCCGGCGTGACGAAGTCCGGCTCGCCGATGCCCAGCGAGATCACATCATGCATCGTCGCCGCAATGTCGAAGAAGCGCCGAATGCCGCTGGGCGGAATAGAATTGACTTTGGCTGAAACGTAATCACGCATGCTCCACTCCTTAATGCTTAGTCATCATGGTTCGCATCGCTGAAACCGACTACCGCCGAGTCGCCGACATTGAAGCGCCGGAAACGGCTGGTCACGACGGCCTCTTTGCCAATCAACGATTGATCGAGCATCGTCTCTTCGATCTGTGCACCGGCATCGATGATCGAGTTCCGAATGATCGATCGGGCGATCTTGCACTCCGGCCCGATCGTGGCATATGGCCCGATGATCGAATGTTCCAACTTCGCCGATGGATGGATGTTGACCGGTGGCACAATCACGCACGTATCATATTTTGCCTGTTCACTGTTGTTGTGCCCATGATCCAGCAGATACCGATTGGTCTGCAGCACCGTTTCGGGCTTGCCGGTGTCCTGCCAGACATCGACGGTGCGCGTCACAAACTTCGCGCCCGCATCCAGCATCAAGTTGAGGGCGTCCGTTAAGAAATACTCGCCTTTGGTTTGGATGCGCTTATCCATCAACTCGGCACAAGCTTTCATCAAAGCCGGGCCATCGGTGAAGTAGTACATCCCGATCACGGCTAACTTATTGTCCATCGTCGAGGGCTTCTCAACGAACTTTTGCACGTAACCATCCTTGCCCATAATCGCGACACCGAACCGGCGCGGATCTTCGATCTCGCGCACGAAGGCGATCGAGTCAGCAGGCGATCGATTTATTTCATTCAGGTCAGCTTCAAAGAATGTGTCGCCGAACACCATGAACACCGGCCCGTCAACCAGCGAGCGGCACAGCCATAAGGCGTGCGCTTGACCCAACATCTCCTGTTGAACGATATAACGCGCTTTGATCTGATAGACGCGCGAGACATACTGCTCGATCTGTTCGCCTAGATAGCCGACGATGAAGATATACTCTTCAATGTCGAGCGTGCTAAGTTTGTCGAGAATATGCGCCAGCATAGGTTTGCCCGCCACATTGATCAGTGGTTTGGGCTTGGTGTACGTGTGCGGCCTCAATCGAGTACCGAGTCCGGCTAGGGGAATAATAACTTTCATTTTCTGCTTTCTTGAAATCAGACGAGATTCGGTTTGCGCGCATGCCAATCACTCGCTTGTTCATACGCATAAGCGACTTGCACCATTTTTTCTTCGCCGAAGGCCGGGCCGTTGATCTGCAAGCCGATCGGCAGGCCCCGCTGATCGAAACCACACGGCAGCGAAATGCCGCAGATGCCTGCCAGGTTTTGATTCAACGTGAGGGCATCGCTCAAATACATTTGCAGCGGATCATCCACCTTTTCGCCGATCTTGAACGCTGTCGTCGGCGCAGTCGGGCACGCGATCACATCCACTTCCTTGAAGGCGTGATCGAAATCGGCTTTGATCAACGTACGGACTTTTTGCGCTTTCAAATAATATGCATCGTAATAACCGGCCGATAACGCGTAC
>JBGQGR010000232.1:0-5606 GCA_041497495.1 Anaerolineae bacterium
ACGACATACGGTTGATACAACTTATCGGCTTCTTGAACCGTGTCCTGGCTGTCGCGCGTGAAACCGTCGAGTCCCAACGACTTAGCTAAAACGATCTCGCCCGAAGCCATCCATTGATAGCCCGCATCGCCAACCATCTTGACGATCTCTTGTGCGACCGCGCCTTCACCCGGCCACAGACCTCGCGGCGCGCGGCCATAATGTTCTTGATAAATTTCGACGCTCTTCTTTAACTGCGCGATGGCATCGTTGGGATACGAAAACCGATCGGGCATCACAGCTTCGGTATTTCCCGCCTTTTCAAGATTCGTATCGTAGAGCAGCGGCAGAATCGGATGGGCATACGGCGTGGTGATGACTTCGATCTGGCCCTTGTCCTGCAGGTCTTTGTATTCGGGAATGACTTGCTTGATGATCGCCAATGCTTGATCGAAGATCGGTTGCTTGTCGCTCTCAGCAAAGTTGCTGCCCTTTGCGACGAGCGACTTCAACGGCTCTTGCGCCAAGAAATCCGGATCGAACCACGCAAGGTTGAACAAGACTTGCAGATCACGAAAGTCCTGGGTCGTGAATGACTGCAGCGCCGCATCGATCACTTCGGGATCGGCGCCCTGGCGTTTGTCGGCCAAGGCTTGATAACGCGGGAAGCGCGCGACGATCTTAGGATTCGTATCGAAGAAACGCTGCAAGATAAAACGCTTGTCATCGTCGCTCAATTGATCAGCTGGCTTTTCGGCAGTTGTCCAATAAATATCTTTCGCGCCGTTGGCAAAATCATCGAGCTGGCGAATCAACACCGGTGTGAGATTGAACGTCACATGCACATTCGGATACTTCGTCACCGTCGAGGCCATGTCGTAATAATCTTTGGTCGCATGCACTCGCACCCACGGTCGAGTGTAAATGCCGGTCGCGGGATCTTTGTAGTAGAGCGGCTGATGATGATGCCAGACGATCGATAAATATAGCGGCTCTTCACTCTGGGGTGTCGCCGTGGCTGATGAGCTAGTAGTGGCGATCGGGTTTGGAGTTTGAGTTGGCGCAGGCGTGGTGTTGCAGGCACTCAACACGATCGAGAGCAAGATCAATGCAGAGAGAAGACGATTGAACATCTTTGACTCCATTCACCCTCACCCAACCCTCTCCCTAAAAAGGAGAGGGCTTTCCCCCTTCTCCATTTCAGGAGAAGGACTGGGAATGAGGGTCGATCTTTATCATACAGACAATACGATTCCACTTCTCGGAGCGAGTTTCACTTGATGCAGCATACCGCCAGTCATTTGAACTTTGTTGTTCGGATTCCATACATCCGATAGCGATCCATCGTTCAATTGCAATGCGCGGACCGGCACATCGATCGATTTGGTGGAGGCTGAAGCATTCAGCACGATCACAAATTTCTCATCGCCCAGCCAGCGACCAAATGCATACACGCCATCATTCGAATACAGCCGATGATACGAGCCACGCCGTAATGCCGGATGCGCCTTGCGCAGGGCAATGCATTTCTTGACAAAGTTGCGCAGATCGTGATCCCACTTCGCTTCGTCCCACGGGAACGCGCCGCGGCATTCGGGGTCTTGGCGGCCCAGCAAGCCGATCTCATCGCCGTAGTAAATGCACGGCGCGCCGGGATAGGTCATAGTAAATAGCATCGACAATCGATATGAATCTTTATCGCCGCGCGCGCTCGTCAGGAAACGCGGCGTATCATGACTATCGAACAGATTGAGCTGCGCTTGAGTGATCGCCGGATCGTACAATCCCAAAATGCGATCGATCTCATTGCCGAACTCACGCGCATTGATCGGGTGGACGCGGCCCTGATAACCACCCGCGCGCTGAGTCTCTTCGACATCCAGAAGCTCGCCCACGAAAAAACCCAAACATGCAGCTGTGACCAGATAATTCATCGTCGCGTCGAATTGATCGCCTTGCAGCCAGCGCTGCGCTTCGTGCCAAATTTCGGCGACGATATACGCTTCGGGGTTCGCGCCTTTCACCCGGCGTCGAAATTCTTGCCAGAACGAATCGTCATCGATCTCAGCCGGAACATCGAGCCGCCAGCCATCGACGCCAAACTCGATCCAATGCTGCGCGACATTCCAAATGAATTCGCGCACGGCGGGCGTGTTCGTGTTGAGTTTTGGCAGCGCGGGCAAATCCCACCAGGCTTTATAACCGAGCACAGTGTAGCTGCCTTCGCCGCGACGCAGCGCCGCTTCAGATTCAGGATCAGGATACGCGCCGAAGTGCCGCGCACGGATCAATCGATCCGGATTGAAATAGAACCAATCTTTGTACGGCGAATCCGCGCCATTTTCCAACACATGATGGAATTGCCAGAAGCCTCGACTAGCATGATTGAACACGCCATCCGGCACAATGCGGATGTTGCGCGCATGCGCCGCATCGATCAGTTCACGCAGCGCCGCGTTGCCGCCCAACAACGGATCGACTTTGAGGTAATCGTAGGTGTGATAGCGATGATTCGCCGCCGAAGAGAAAACCGGATTGAAATAAATGGCAGTGATACCCAAGTCTTGCAAGTAATCCAAATGTTCAGCCACGCCGAGCAGATCGCCACCTTTGAAACCGTATGTCGTTGGCGGCGTGTCCCACGGCTCAAGATTCAAGCCCGCTTTTGAAACTCGATCGCTCTTGGCAAATCGATCCGGAAAGATTTGATAGAAGATTGCGTCTTTGACCCATTCAGGTGTGGTAATGGTCATGATAATATAATGATCCTTTATAAAATTTTGGTGGGGGCAGGCCTCGTGTCTGCCCGTGGACGACCATAAGGGTCGCCTCTACCGTTTATATTTCTCGTAAATCAAATTCGCTACGAGCGCCGTCCAGCCGGTTTGATGATCCGCGCCGAGGCCAGCGCCGTTCGAGGCATCGTAATACTCATGGAAGCGCTGATCGATCTGCGATTGAGCTTCAATGGTCTTGATCAAATTCTCGCGCAGTTGATCGGATACTTTTGCATCGACGTTCGCCGTCGCTTGAACGAGTAGATAATTGATCGGCAGCCAGATCGGTCCGCGCCAATTCGAGTTGATCGACGGCACGCTAGCATAGCCCGGCTCGTAAATCGATTCATCGGCAGACGTACTGCGCACACCGAAGTTGGACCAAAACTCATTTGCGTTCGTGAGATGCGCCATCACATCTTTCACTCGATCGGCTGGCACGACGCCCGCGATCAACGGAATGAAACCCGTCAACGATTTCACTTTCACCCATTGCGTGCAGCCTTTGTCCTGACAATCATAATAGAACTTCGATTGGTCATCCCACAACTTCGAGTTGATCGCATTCGCAATCGCGTCGAACTGATCGTGATAGTAAGTTGATCGATCGGACTTGCCGAGCGCATCAGATATATCGATCATGTTCTTGGCAAACAGCGCCATCCAACCGGACGCATCGGCTTGCGGCGCGCCAACATCGCTGCGCGGAATATTATCCATGCCCATGAAGCCGCCCGCATATAAATTGCTCTTGCCCACTTGAATGGCACGCATCCAATATTGATAATGCTTTTCAAGTCGCGGATAAATTTCATTCAGAAAATTTTTGTCGCCATCGGCTTGATAAATTTGCCACGCGGCCCAACCAAACACAGCGGGACATTCGGTGATCGCCGTCCATTCGGTGCACGGCACATGGCCTGTCACCGTTTGCCAGCCATCGCCCAAAATCAATCGCAGCTGCTCTTTCGATAAATTCACATCGGCATGGATCGCTGCGACCGATTGAAAGCCCGTGTCCCATCCGGCCAGCCACGGAAATTCCCATTTGTCCGGCATGATCATCACATGTTGAAAATTCAGCTTGCCATTCCAAACCGGCTCGAACGAGCCGTCATAGCGATAAAACATTTCGTTCCACAACAAATTTTGCAGCGCCGCTTGATACACGTCTTGATGCTGGGTCACATCTGATCGATAGATCGATTGTGCTTCCGATTGGCGCAGCGACACGACTTGATCAAATCGAAGGAGTGCATCTCCCGCGTTGGCGCGGGCATCCTCGATCGTTTTGGCTTCGGCGATCGAGAACTTCAACGTCAGCGATGGGACTGAACTGAAATCAAGATCGAATTCAAACATGCCGAGGTTGCCCGTGCCTTGATCGGTCAATGCTTGTTTGCTGGTTAAAGCCAAATTGAAAGCCGCTTTTTGAATATCTACATTTTGTGTAAGCTGCCAATGGCTTGGCGCTTGATCAACCAACACGACGAGCTGTGATTGCGATCCGGCCAGATCGAGTGTAGTCGTGTTCACGCGCGTCACTGCGCCACCAGTATGAAACCACGCTTTGGGTAATAAATACAAGCGAGTTGCGTCACCGATCTTTTTGATGTTGACCTGAGCATCGAGCGTGCGCGAATCCAGTTTGGCATAAGTCACTTCGATTTCAAATTGAGGGTTGTCGTAAGGATAACGATAGGTATAGCGGAGATAACTGTGGGTCGGCGTTGATTCATGGAAGACGCGATCTTCATAAATCGTTTCGCCGTGTTGACCTTGCGGATTCGTCGCGCCGTTCAGTCGCTCGGTGATGACACGCTGCTGTCCATCCCAGAACGCCCACGAAAATTGCATCTCGCCTTGATCATCGCTCAGTCCGGCGATGCCATCTTCGCCCAACTTGTATTGTTTCGAAATCGCACCCAGCCAATCGATGGCCCAGCCATCACCGTTCGATCCTTCGCGCGGATTGCCCCATTCACGTTCCGGCAGATATGCACCCCAACGTGTATCGAGTTGATTCCATGCTTGCAGCTGCGGCGCGGGGACGGTGGGTGCAGCTGTGCCGATCGGGTTGGTGTTGCACGCCGATAACACAATCGCGATCAGGAGAGCGATCGAGCAAACCGATTTGCACTTCAGGGACAAAAAAGATCGCATGAGAGAGGGTGTCGTTAAAAGAACCGCACACCAACGATCGATCAACGGGTGTGCGGTTCTTACAAAATCGAATGCAACTAGCCTTTAACGCTGCCGAGCGTCAGGCCGCTGATCAGCCACTTGGCCGAATACAAGAACAAGGCTAAGACCGGGATCATGATCATGAATGACGCCGCGGCATACATGCCCCATTCGGTTTGGAATTGGCCCTGCATCGCTTTGATGCCCAACGGCCACGTCCACAAGAGTTCTTTGCGCTGCACGATCTGATAGGCGACTGGAAATTCCTGCCACGACTGCATGAAGTTGAACAGGAAGACAATCGCCAGCGCGGGCGTAGACAATGGCAGGATGATGCGCAGGAACGTGATGATACGCGATGCACCGTCGATCATCGCCGCTTCTTCCAGATCGACCGGCACGGTGTCGTAATAGCCTTTGAGAATCCAGATGCTGAATGGAATCGACGATACAACGTAGGCCAGCAGAATGCCCTTGTAGGTATCCAGCAGGCCGACGCGCGCCAGGAACAAATAGATGGGAATAAGCAGCATACCGGCGGGAATCATCTGTGTTGTCAACAAGAAGAGCAAACTGACATTGCGACCGCGGAAGCGGAAGCGCGAGAAGGCGTAAGCGCTGGTAGCAGCCATCGACACGCCCAAGACTGAAACAAAGACGGTTACC
>JBGQGR010000233.1:0-5597 GCA_041497495.1 Anaerolineae bacterium
CGAGGAGCAGTCAAGGCCGTCTCAAACAGCTTAAGCTGATCAGCACGACCAACAAAAACCTGATCAGAGAATTCAGCGGGGGAGATCTTGAAAGGAAGGGGTCTCAGACATGGATTACTCTAATGAGGCTGTTGAGTCGATTATAGCATGAGCAAGGCTCCAAATATAACAAGAAGTCCGACTTCATTGAAGTCGGACTTCTTTTATTTTGATTGAGTCGTCGATCAGGCTGTGGCAGTTGCCGTTGCAGCGTGCTGCCCGTTGCCGGAGGGCGTCACGCTTTCGATCTGTTCCTGTCGCCGGAATTGACTCATGTACAAATTGTAGAAGAAGCCATGCGCGTTGAGCAGCTCATTGAACTTGCCGCGCTCGATGATCTCGCCATCTTTGAGCACGAGAATTTGATCGGCATGCTTGATGGTGCTCAAACGGTGCGCCACGACGAAACTCGTCCGGCCGTGCAGCAACTTCTCCAAGGCATCTTGAATCAATTTCTCGGTGCGCGTATCCACGCTCGAGGTGGCTTCATCCAAAATCAAGATGCGCGGATTCGCTAACGCCGCACGCGCGATCGAGAGCAGCTGCCGCTGGCCTTGACTTAAGCCACTGCCGCGCTCGCCTAAGATCGTTTGATAACCATCCGACAATCGATCGATGAACGTATCGGCCCGCGCCAGCTTCGCCGCCGCGATAACTTCCTCTTCCGTCGCTTCCGGCCGGCCGAAGCGAATATTATTCATCACCGTATCGCTGAACAAGAAACTATCTTGCAGGACGATGCCGATCTGCTTGCGCAGACTGGCCGCCGTCACGTCGCGCACATCGATGCCATCGATCTTGACTACGCCGCCGGTCACATCATAGAAGCGCGGAATCAAATTGATGATCGTCGTCTTGCCCGCGCCCGTCGGTCCGACCACCGCGATCATTTGTCCGGGTTGAGCGGTGAAATCGATGCCGCGCAAAACGGGCACATTCTGTTCATATTCGGCATGCACCGCCTTGAACTCGACCGTGCCATTGATCGTCGGCATCGGTATCGCGTCAGATTTATCTTGAACGGCCGGGACCTCATCGAGTAAACCGAAGATCCGCTCGCCGCCTGCAATCGCGCTTTGAATGTTCGTCCATAACACTGCGATCTGCTGAATCGGTTGATTGAAGCGCTGCACATAGGCGAGGAAGGTGACGATCAAACCGATTGAGATGGCCGTGCCGAAGAGATCTTGATTGCGCAGGATCAACAAACCGCCGACGCCGACCACCAAAGCCATGGCGACAAAGCCCAGCGCTTCCAGCGTGGGGGGCAGCGCGGCCGTGAAAGCGACTGCGCGAATGTTGGCATCACGATTGGCCGCATTCACATCGCGGAAGTTTTCGATGTTTTCCCGCTCGCGATTAAACGCCTGCACCTCGCGCACGCTCGAGATGCTCTGCTGCAATTCGGCGTTCACGCTGCCCATTTCCAAACGGCTCTTGCGAAACGCCTTGCGCGCTTGGCCCGAGAACCATCTAGTCGCAAACCACATGAACGGTACCGCGACCAACGCGATCAACGCGTAGGCGAAACTCAAGCGCAGCATGGTGTATGCGATCCAGATCAGCAGCAGCGCACCGCCGATCACATTGATAAGCGCAAAGCTCAACGCTTGCTGAATCGTGTCCGCATCATTCGTGATGCGGCTCATCACATCGCCCGCCTCATGTTCGGCATAATAGCTCAGCGATAAGCGATGAATGTGTTCGAAGACTTCCGTGCGCAGGCGGCGCAGCACATGCTGGCCCGCCCAACTCATGCCGAAGAAAGTCAGCCCGGTCAGAATGGCGCTCAGCAGAAACAGTCCGATGATCTTCAAGATCAAGCCGCCCAGTCCGGCGATGTTTTGATCGGACGTGCGTGTATGTGTCGGATCGGGATCGTACCAGCAGTTATCTGCCGCGCTCTGCGTCACGCCCGATCCGGTAAAACCGCCGAACTGCTGCGCCGCGGTCGGCGTCAAGTAACAATCGACAGCCTGTCCGATCAAGTCCGGCGACGTGACTTGAGCCCACGTCGAGACGATCACAAATGTGGCGACCAACAACAGCACGCCCACATACGGCCGGAAGTAAGCTCCAAAACGCTTTAACGTCTCGCTGACATTTTTCGGTTTAAGGACCTCGCGCTCCATCATCATCCCGGGTCCGCGTCCACCACCAAACATACTCGCCTCCTAATGGCCGATAGCAGATGGCTTATAGCCTATCGCCTATCGCTATTACGTGTTCCGTATTGCGTGCCTGCCCGTGCCGAAGGCAATGGGTTTCGTTTTACGCACCACGCACCACGTTTCAATCAAGCAACCTTCACAGACTCAGCAACCTTCTGCTCGTCGAGATGCACATCTTCTAGCAATTGTGAGCTATAAATCTGCGCGTATATCTCGCTCGTCTCGATCAATTCTTCATGCGTGCCGCGCGCGACGATCGAACCCCGATCGAGCACGATGATCTGATCGGCGTTCAGCACGGTGCTGATGCGCTGCGCGATCACAAAACTCGTGCGGCCTTTCATCAATCGATCGAGCGCCTGTTGAATCTTGTATTCGGTTACCAGATCGACGCTGCTGGTCGAATCATCGAGAATCAAAATGCGCGGATCGAGCAGCAAAGCCCGCGCGATCGCCACGCGCTGCTTTTGTCCGCCGCTTAACGTTGAGCCGCGTTCGCCCACGGGCGTATCGTAGCCATCGGGGAATTCCAAGATGAAGTCGTGCGCGGCAGCGGCTTTGGCCGCGGCGATCACTTCGTCCAGCGACGCGCTGGATCGACCGAAGGCGATGTTGTCTTTAATCGTGCCGCTAAACAGGTTCGTCTCTTGCAGCACAATGCCGATCTGCTTGCGCAGCGAATCGATCGTGATGTCACGCAAATCATAGCCGTCGATCAACACTTGGCCTTCGCTCGGATCATAGAAGCGCGGCAGCAGATTGATGATCGATGTTTTGCCGCTGCCGGTCGCGCCCAACAGTGCGATCGTTTGGCCGGGTGTTGCTTCAAGGTTCACCTGCGTCAGCACCGCTTGGCCGCCGGGATAACGGAACGTGACATTCTTGAATTCGACGCGACCGTTGATCGAAGGCAGCGCAATCGCATCCGGTTTATCGACGACATCGCTCTTGGCATCGATGATTTCATAGATGCGGCTGGCGGAAGCGGCGGCCTGCGACATTTGCGTAATGATGAAGCCCAACTGGCCGATCGGGAAGAAGACGTAAGCCAGATACAGACTGAACTGCTGCCATTCGCCAATGGTCAACGTGCCGCCGATGATCAATCGGCCGCCGAAGTACAACGTGGAAGCCTGGCCCAAGTTGGCGATCATGAAAATCAACGGAAACAGAAACGCGAAGATGCGCGAGACTCTGATCTGTTGGTGCATGAGATCATCCGCCGACAGATTGAATTTCTTCTGCTCCTGCGGCTCGCGGGCAAAGGCTTTGACGACTTTGATGCCCGCCAGGTTTTCTTGCAAGATCGTATTCAGCTTGGACAGTTTGATCTGCACGACCACGAACAGGGGCTGGCTGATTCGACCAAACATGACAAACAAGATCAAGGCCAGCGGCAGGATCGGCAGCACGGCCAGCGTCAACTGGACGTTGGTCAACGCCAAAATGATCAATGTGCCGACCAACAAGACTAAGGCCTGCAAGGCTTGTAGCAGACCTTGCCCGATGAACAAGCGGACTTTCTCGACATCATCGGTGGCGCGCACCATCAACTGGCCGGTTTGATTTTGATCGTGATAACTAAATGACAGGCGTTGAATCTTGGAGAAGAGATCGTTGCGCATATCGAACGCCGCGCTTTGCGACAAGCGCTCGGCATTGTACGATTGCAGGAATGAGAAAATGCCGCGCACCAAGGCAAACACGACAATGGCGATACCTGCCGCGATCAGCATCGATTCGGCATTGGCGGCATTTGCCAGTAATTGATCGTGCGTTAAGCCCAGCTTCTGCTCGATCGCCGGTAGTGCCTGAGCCGGGGCTTTCAACACGTTCGTCGCGATGTAACCGTTGGTTACCGAATCGATGATGCTGCGCACCAGCGTCGGCACGGCGAGCTGCGCGGCGGTCGCCACGAATAACGATCCGTAGGCAATGACTGCGATGCGGCGATAATGTCCGACATAGCGCAGCGCGCGCCGCAGCGCACCGAAACCAACTTTGGGCCGACCTTGACTGCCGCCCCATTGTCCAGCGCCGCGATTGCCCATCGGCCCGGCGGGTCTCCCCGATTGTCCTTGTTCCGCTTGGCGTTTCATATCGTTTCCCTTTCAAGTGATAGAGACGATCCATTGGATCGTCTGTACGATTATTTTCCGACACCGTCCAAAAATACTTTCACCAACGCGTCCACTTCATTCGCGCTTACCTGCGCCTTGCTGTTTTTGCGCCCCTCAAACGTCAGGGCGATCATCATGCCGTGCAGCAAGCGTGCGTACAGCTGCGCGTCGCCGCCGATGATTTCACTATTGGCCTGGGCAGTTTCGATCAATTCACGAATCGGCCGCATGAAGCCGGCGCGCATATCGGTATAGACTTTGCTCGCCCGCGCATCATCGACGTGTTTCAGATCGCGCCACATCATTTGGAACGATTGGCGCTGGGCCAGCATCACCTCGAAGTAACGGCTGACGAGCCGCTTCAATCTCGATCGCAAGCTGCCACCCGATCGAGCGGCTTCTTCCAAAGACTGTGTCACCTGAGCATGATTGTGGAGCAAGACAGCTAAAAACAGATCGTCTTTGTTCTTGAAGTGATAATACAAGGCAGCGTTTGTCATACCGCAGGCCTGGGCGATGTCGCGGATCGATACACCCTTGAAGCCCTTTTCGCCGAATAACTTACCGGAGGTTTCCAGAATCGAATCTTTGCCGCCGCTGTCGTGAGTCATAAAGCTGCCTCTCACTTACTTACCAAACGTTCAGTAAAGCCCGCAGAGTTTATCATAGCGCTCACGAGCTGTCAACTGATCAAATCGACAGGGATTCTGAAGCGCGCCTCGAATTCCAAAAGGGATTATTTCAAGAGATTGTGAATTCAGTATGAATGATCTGAGACAGCAAACGAGCAAACTGATTTCGAGTATGCTACAATAACCTCACTTACCACTTTTCACTCGTCACTCGTCATGTACTTACGCCACCTCTCACTCACCAACTTCCGCACCTACGCCCGTCTGGAGATCGATCTGCCGCCTCAGGCGATTCTGCTCTATGGCGATAATGCGCAGGGCAAAACCAGTTTGCTCGAAGCCGTTTACGTTTTAGCTACAGCCCGATCGCCCCATACGGTTAGCGATCGACAGATGATTCATTGGCTGGCGGGCGAAGAAACCAAATCGCCTTACGCGCGCTTAGTGGCGGATGTCATCAAAGCGGATCGAACGCAGCACATCGAAATGGTGCTGATGCTGGAACCGGCCAACACGGAAGACGGCTGGCGCTTTCGCAAGCAGATCAAACTCAATGGATCGGTTGTGCGCGCAGCTGATCTGGTGGGGCAAATCGCGGTCGTGATGTTTCTGCCGGATGATGTGGACATAGTCGC
>JBGQGR010000234.1:0-5596 GCA_041497495.1 Anaerolineae bacterium
AAGTGGCTGCCGATGAAGCCGCTTCCGCCTGTAATCAATGCTCGAATCATGTTGATCCTTTGTCTAACAAGCTTGCACTGTGGTTTTAATTACACAGGACAAAGCCCGGCGGTTGATGCCCAAGCTTTGTCCTGTGTTGATTGAGACTAAACCCTAACTACTTCTTGAACCACCAGACGTTGATCTTGGCTTGATGTCCGAATTCGTAATATTCGACTTTGACGACGTGGTTGCCCGCGCCCAGACCGACGGTGCCGATCACGGTTGTGCCCGCATGATCAGTCCACTCGTTGACGATAAGCGTGTCGTCGACATAGATGCGCACACCATCATCGACGGCGGCATTGAATTGATATGTGCCCGTCGAGAAATACTGCGTACTGACCCAGCGAATTGAGAACAGGTCCTTCGGCAGGCCTGAGCCGGGTGAGCCGTTGCCCCAATCAAAGTTGATTTGTGGATCGAGGCGGGTGAAGAGCAAGTGCGATAAAGTCTTATCGTCAAAGTAGTAACCGGTCCAAGTCCCCATTGATCCGCCGGTGGGTGTGGGGGTTACTCCGGGTACGGGTGTTGGTACCGGGCCTGGAGTTGCAATTCGTATCCAAGTTAAATACGCGGATGCGTTACCGATCCCTTCAAACATCTCGAAGCGCAGGGTGTGGTAGCCTGTGCCCAACGTCACGTCTACGGTGTACGGTGTACCACTGGCCGCATGCCACTGATCGATAGTCAAAATGTTATCGATATACAAACGCAACCCATCATCGGCCTTAGCAGTGAAACGGAATGTGCCCGCGAGAAAGTAGAGTGTTCGCGACCAGCGCACGGAGAAATTATCGGCGGAGACTTTGGAGGTTGGCCAGCCCGCGCCCCAATTGAAATTAATGACGGCATCATTACGCACAAGCGATGGTGTACCCGCTAAAGCTCCATTGTTGAAGTATTCGCCCTTCCACTGTGGATAACTCGTCGTGGGCGGTTTGTATACACTGCCCGGCACGCACAATGGCAGGCCGACGTAGAGCAGATTGGGATTGACGATATGATTCGCCTGCATCAGCGCATAGATCGAGACGCCATACTTCCAGGCAATACCACTCAGCGTATCGCCATATTTGACCATGTAGTAAGCTCCACAGCCCGGCGCAGGCTGAGGATAGGGGACGGGTTGTGGATACGGATTCGGTGGTGGTACCGGCGTTGCGCCTGGAATGCACAATGACTGCCCAACATATATCAGATTGGGATTCAAAATCCCATTGGCCTGCATCAACAAATCAAAGGTGATGCCATATTGCAGGCCAATGCGAAACAGATTCTCGCCCGCTTGCACCACGTGATAAGCAGCGCAGACGTTAAACGGCGCAGCCAGTGACGGGCCGGCCACCGTGCCGAATATCAACGCCGCTGCCAGCAGACTGATGATCGAACGACGAAGTTTCATGGTAGGCTCCTTACGAGCAGTGTCAACAAAAATATTCCGACCAGTCTAGGGTTAAGCATACACTATAAGGGCGTGCTGTGCAAACTATTTTGACAGTGATTTTCTTTCATGGTAAGCTGCATTTGAAACGCTCTAGCGGCGCCCGATATCGATCGGGTTTAGCATCAACCCCGCCAATCGATCGAATTCGATCGGGTCTCTCAAAAAAGGATAATGAATGACTTCAATTGATTCAGGTCCCAAGTATTACAACACAGTATTGGAAACGATCGGCAACACACCGTTGGTTCGCCTGAACCATGTGGCTGTAAGCCTGCGGTGCATCGTGTTGGCGAAATTGGAATTTATGAACCCCGGCGGCTCAATGAAAGATCGAATTGGCTTGAATATGATTGAAGCCGCGGAGCAAGAAGGCCGCTTGAAGCCGGGCGGTACCATCGTCGAAGCGACTTCCGGCAATACCGGTGTCGGCCTGGCGATTGCGGCGGCCATCAAGGGCTATAAATGTATCTTTGTCATGCCGGACAAAATGAGTCTGGAAAAAGTTCAACTGCTGCGCGCGTTTGGTGCGCGCGTGGTCGTAACACCCACGGCCGTTGAGCCGCACGATCCCCGATCGTATTACACTGTCAGCAAACGCATCGTAGCCGAAACGCCGAACAGCATCCTGGCCAATCAATATCACAATCCCATGAATCCCGAATCGCACTATCGAACGACCGGGCCGGAAATTTGGCAACAGACCGGCGGACAGATCAAGGCGTTTGTAACGGGCATGGGCACGGGCGGCACGATCTCAGGCACAGGGCGTTACTTGAAAGAACAAAAGCCCGGCGTGAAAATTATCGGCGTTGATCCGATCGGTTCATTACTGTATGATACGTGGCGCATGGGGCGTGTGCCCGATGCGCCTTTCTTGAAAACTTACAAGACCGAAGGCATCGGCGAAGATTTTCTACCGAGCGCCACGGATATGAGTGTGATCGACGAGATCGTTCAGGTCAGCGATAAAGAATCGATGTTGATGACACGCCGTTTAGTCAGAGAGGAAGGTATCTTCTGCGGTGGATCGTCCGGCTCGGCCGTGGCCGGTTTGCTAAAATCCCCGATCGTTCAAGGGCTCAACCCCGACGATCTTGTTGTCGTGATTCTGCCCGACTCCGGTTCGCGTTATCTCAGCAAGATATTCGATGATGAATGGATGCGTGAAAATGGCTTCCTTGAATCGGCCTGGGGCGAAGCGCGTGTGTCGGATGTCTTGGCGGTCAAGCCCAGCCGATCGTTGGTGACTGCCTCACCGGCCGATCGAATGCGGGACGTGATCGATCTCATGAAGAAGCACGATATCTCGCAAATGCCCGTGCTGACCGAAGGCAAACTCGTGGGGATGATTGGCGAATCGACACTGTTAACGCAAATGTCAACGCCCGGCAGCAGCGCGGAAGAATCGATCGGCGCGATCGTTAATCGGCAAGTGACAAGTGTGCCAACGGACACCGGGTTGGAAGCGGTGATGGCGCTCTTTGGCGCTAATCAAGCCGTGATCGTCGTCGACGCCGATCGGGTGGTGGGCATCCTCACCAAGATCGATTTGATCGATTATCTGGCCGCGCATATGAAGTAATTCTAACGTGTAACGAACAATTCCTTCATTTACTAATTACTCGCCACTAATTATCTTCTATGACTTCTCATCAACACGAAATCGAACTGCCCGATCTGCGCATTGTGCCGATCGCGAATCTGCTGCTGCATGAGCAGCATGATGCGCAGCGCAGCGCGCCACTCGCCACGCGGCTGACTTCCGAAGGAACGCTCAAGAATCCGCCCATTGTTGCGCCGATTGATGATTACCGTTTTGTCGTGCTCGATGGCGCGAATCGCGTGACCGCTTTGGCCGCCGTGGGCTTGCAGCACATCGCGGTGCAGCTGGTTGATTACGAAGACCCTGAATTGATCTTGGACACCTGGTATCATCTCGTCAGCGGTTTTCCGCGCGATGAATTCAGTCAAGCGATCGGCTTGTTGCCCGGTGTGAAAATTGAAGCGGCCGAATTGATGCATGCCCGGGCAGAATTGGCGCGGCGTGAAGCCTTGGCTTACTTCGCGCTGCCAGACGATGGTGTGTTTACCATTTGCGCCGAAGGGGATTTGCATCAGCGGACTCAATTGTTGAATCAGATCGTCGATATTTATAAAGCGCGCGGCAAAATCTATCGGGCCAACACGGATCATCTCGATCAATTGCTGCCCTTCTATGATGAAGTGACTGCGCTGGTTGTGTTTCCTCAGTATCAACCGGCTGAGATTATTGAACTGGCTCGCGTCGGCGCTCGATTGCCAGCCGGCGTCACGCGGCATGTTATTCCTCGACGGGCATTGCGCATCAATGTGCCGTTAGCCATGCTGCGTGAAGATCGAACGCTGGCCGAGAAAAACACCTGGCTGAAGAATTGGCTCAAGAATAAAGTCGCGAGTAAGGAAGTGCGCTATTATCAAGAATCGACGTTCTTGTTTGACGAATGACTGAGTGACAAGATGAAGGGATGAAGAGATGACAAGATGATCTCTTTAGCTGTCATTCCGAGCAAAGCGAGGAATCTCTGCAATAGCCAAGAGAGATGCTTCGCGTTACTCGGCATGACACTTCAAAAATTCATCGTGTCATCATGTCATTTGGTCATCTTGTCAGATTAAAGAGGCCTCATGACCAACCAATCCCTTGGCGACATGAACTCAAAAGAGTTCCGCAAATATGGCAAACAGTTAATCGACTGGATTGCCGATTATTTCGATCATCCCGATCGTTATCCAGTCTTGTCGCAAGTCTCGCCCGGCGAAGTTAAATCCAAATTGCCTCAACTTCCGCCACCAACACCTGAAACGATGGACAAAATTCTGAATGACTTTGACGAAATCATCTTGCCGGGCATCACGCATTGGAACAACCCGGCATTTTTTGCGTACTTTGGCATCACCGGATCAATGCCGGGCATTCTGGGCGAAATGTTGAGCGCCGCGCTGAATGTCAACGGCATGTTGTGGCGCACGTCTCCCTCTGCGACAGAACTTGAAGACGTTGTATTAAGTTGGCTGCGCCAAATGGTCGGCTTGCCGGATTCGTTCTTCGGCATCGTGCAGGACACCGCTTCGATCTCTTCATTGATCGCAGTTGCGGCCGCACGCGAACGACTCGATTTAAAAATTCGAGAAGAGGGCATGGCTGGCCGATCGGATTTGCCGCGGCTGCGGATGTATACGTCCGAGCAGTCGCACTCATCGATCGAGAAGGCTGGCATCATTTTGGGGATTGGTCGATCGGGTGTGCGCAAGATCGAAGTTGATGCTGAATTTCGCATGATGCGCGATCGATTGGCGGCGGCGATCAAAGAAGATCGCGCGGCGGGCTGGCTGCCGTTCTTTGTATGTGCGACAGTTGGCACGACATCGACCACCAGCATCGATCCGGTTCCGGCGATTGCCGACATCTGCGCGCGCGAAAAATTGTGGCTGCATGTCGATGGCGCGTACGGCGGCACGGCGGCGATTGTGCCGGAGATGCGCTATGTATTGAACGGCGCCGATCGCGCCGACTCGATCGTGATCAATCCGCACAAGTGGTTGTTCACGCAAGTGGACTTCTCGGCGTTTTACACGCGGCACGCCGGCATCGTTAAACGCGCGTTCAGCATCTTGCCCGAATATTTGAGATCGAGCGAAGGCGATGCGGGCGCGGTGAAGAACTTGATGGACTACGGCCCGGCGTTGGGGCGACGCTTCCGCGCGTTAAAGTTCTGGTTCATCGTCCGCACGTTCGGCGTCGAAGGCTTGATCGATCGATTGCGCGAACACATGCGCTTGGCGAAATTGTTTGTCGACTGGATCGATGCCTCGCCTGACTTCGAGCGAGTTGCGCCTGTGCCGTTTAGCACCGTGTGTTTTCGCGCCGTGCCGAAGAATGTTCTGGCGAATAAGTTGAATGAATTGAATACGCGTTTGCTTGAAGCGGTCAATGCGACCGGCGAAGTCTTCATGTCGCATACCGTGTTGAACGATCGATACATCCTGCGCTTGGCGATCGGCAACATTCGGACGGAAGAGAAGCACATCGAGCGAACGTGGGCGTTGTTGACCGAGTGTTTGAAGAAAATC
>JBGQGR010000235.1:0-5562 GCA_041497495.1 Anaerolineae bacterium
ACTGATAGTTGACAGGCTCAGCTCTCCGATAGTTTATGATTTTTGAGTGCGCCCTTCCGGTGCACTCATTTTATTTCTGAAAGGCATAATCCATGCGTATAGAATTTTTTCTCAGATTAATCGGCATGATTGTGTTTGGCCTGGGCGGCTTCTTCATCGGTCAACAGCTCGTCATCAACGGTGGCATCGCGCTGCAGAATGGCGTCGCTTCGATTTTGGTGACGATGTTGGGCGGCGGCTTGCTGGGCTTTATCATTACGCCGTGGTTCACCACTCGCCCCTTTAACACGCTGCAACAACAAATTCGGCGAGCGCCCGCCGTCGATCTGGCAGCCGTCATGGCCGGACTCGCCCTCGGTTTATTCATCGCCGTGCTCACTTCATTTCCGCTGTCCTTCCTGCCGACGCCATTCCACGAAACATTGCCCGTGATTAGCGCGATTGTGTTTGGCACGCTCGGCATGTGGACGCTGGGCACGCGCCGGCGCGATCTGGCAGCGTTGTTCGGCAATCGGCTGCCCACCCGATCGGCTGAAGCTGGCCCATCGCTCGGCGACGAACGATCGGTTTTATTGGATACGTCTGTTATCATCGATGGCCGCATCGCCGACATCAGTCAAACAGGCTTCGTCATCGGTACGATGCTGGTGCCGCGTTTCGTGTTGAATGAACTGCAACATATCGCCGACTCGTCGGATGTCCTGCGGCGCAATCGGGGCCGGCGTGGACTGGATATGCTCAATCGAATGCAAAAAGATTCGCGCACACCGCTGCGTATCACCGATATGGACATCGAAGAAGTACGCGAAGTCGATGACAAGTTAGTCTCTTTAGCCAAACGCTTAAAGTGTCCGGTGTTGACCAACGATTACAACCTCAATCGCGTCGCCGAGATTCAAGGCGTGACGGTATTGAACGTCAACGAATTGGCGAACGCCGTGAAGCTGGTCTTCCTGCCCGGCGAAAGCATTCGCGTGGAAGTTATTCAGGAGGGCAAAGAAGTCGGTCAAGGCGTGGGCTATCTCGACGACGGCACAATGGTTGTCGTGGAAGAGGGGCGGCGTTTCATGGGCAGCACGCTGGCGGTGACCGTCACCAAGATTTTGCAGACCGCCGCGGGCCGCATGATCTTCGCGCGACCCGACAATTTGAATTGACAAGGAAATTTTGCCCACATGCCGATTCAAGTTTATAACGTACTGACTCATCAAAAAGAAGAATTCAAGCCGCTCAATCCCGATCTGGTCACCATGTATGTCTGCGGCCCGACGGTCTACGATCTCAGCCACATCGGCCACGCCAAGACCTACGTCGGCTTCGATGTGATCGTGCGTTATCTGCGCTTCAGCGGCTATCGCGTGCGCTACGTTCAGAACATCACCGACGTCGGCCACCTGCTCGACACGGGCGAAGATCGAATTTTGAAAGGCGTGCGCCGCGAGCGCATCGAGCCGATGGAACTTGTCGAGCGTTATACGCGTGCCTATTTCGCCGACATGGATGCGCTGGGCGTCGTTCGGCCCGATATTTCGCCGCGCGCTTCCGCGCACATTCCCGAACAGATCGAAATGATCAAGAAGCTCATCGCCGATGGTTACGCGTACGAAGTCGACGGCTCGGTTTATTTCTCGGTCGAAAAATTTCCGGAGTACGGAAAGTTGTCGGGACGCAAAGTTGAAGAAGCAGAAGAAGGCGCGCGCATCGGAGTGCGCGATGAGAAACGACACCCCACCGATTTTGCGCTGTGGAAGAAAGCGGAACCGGAACATATTTTGCGCTGGCCTAGTCCATGGGGCTGGGGCTTTCCCGGCTGGCACATCGAATGCTCGGCGATGTCCACCAAGTATCTGGGCGATACGTTCGATATTCACGGCGGCGGCATCGACAATATTTTCCCGCACAACGAATGCGAGATCGCGCAGGCTGAAGCGGTGACCCATCAGACGTTCGCCCGCTATTGGCTGCTGACCGGATCGCTTTCGCTGGAAGGCGTGAAAATGAGCAAGAGTCTCGGCAACACCTTGACGATTCAAGACGCGTTGAAGCGTTGGCCCGCGCAGGCAATTCGATATTTCATTTTGAGCAGCCACTACTCCAACCCGATCGATTTCAGCGACGAAGCGATCGAAGCGGCGCACAAAGGCTTGAATCGATTGCTGGTCCCGGTGCGAGCCGTGCGCGATCGATTGCGCACGGCGGCCACCACGAATGATGCGGCTGACTTCAAAGCGACACTCGATCAACATCGCGCCGCTTTAACCGCCGCCCTGGATGAGAATTTCAATGCGCCCGCCGCGTTAGGCATTTTGAGCCAGCTGACCACCGATGTCAACACACTCTTGAGCAGCGGCCAGCCGATCGGCCAGCAGACGCTCGCCGCGATCGATCAACTCTATCGCGATTTTGGCGGCACGGTGCTGGGCATCATCCCCGATGAGTTCCAGCCGGAATCGAATGCAGAGTTGCTGGATGGCCTGGTGCGGATGTTAATCGAGATGCGCAAAGAAGCGCGCGCCGCCAAAGACTTCAAGCGCAGCGACATGATCCGTGATCGATTGGCGGAACTTGGTGTGACGCTGGAAGATGGCCGCGACGGCACAATCTGGCGATTGAATAAATAATTTATAGGGCGAGCGGCTGCTCGCCCTTTTTGATTAAGATGAAAGAAACCATTTACGGTCGCAACGCCGTTTATGAAACATTGAAAGCTAATCGGCGGCAAGTGTATAAGCTGCTCGTCGCCGAAGGTGTTCAAGAAAAAGGCAATCTGGCCGAAGCGCTGAAGATCGCCGCGCAGCGATCGATTCCGGTTCAGCGCGTTAAGCGGGAGACGCTGGATCATCAAACCGACAGCCATCAAGGGCTGATGGCCGAAGTCAATTCTTATCCATATGCTGGCATTGAAGATATCCTCGATCTTGCGAAACAGCGCCATGAGCCGCCGCTGATTTTGGTGCTCGATGTGATTCAGAACCCGCAAAATTTGGGGACGCTGCTGCGCACGGCCGAAGCTGTTGGCGTACATGGCGTAGTCATTCCGCAGCGGCGCGGTGTCGAGGTGACGCAGGCGGTCGTCAATGCCTCATCCGGCGCGAGCGAACATCTGCTCATTGCCCAAGTCGTCAATCTGGTGGCGACGATGACCGACTTGAAGCAGCAGGAAATTTGGATCACCGGTCTTGATAATCTACCCGAAGCCAAATCGATCGAGGAGGCAGATTTAGCAGGTGCGATCGGGTTGGTCGTGGGCAATGAAGGCGAGGGCATGCGCCGCCTCGTTCGAGAGAACTGCGACTTCTTGGTGAAGCTGCCCATGCGCGGCCAAATGGAATCGCTGAATGCCGCCGTCGCCGGATCGATCGTGCTATATGAAATACTCCGCCAGCGCATGCGAATAGCGTAAGCACCGCTCACTGAACCATCCCACATTTCTTCTCGCTCTACATGTTCCTCCATGCATCGTCGTGAATCTGTGCGTCAAGCGCAAATCACACATAGCGAGATTCGATCCCGCGTCCTCGATTGCCTGTAGCCCTCCTTCCCAATAAACGGCCTGTTTTAATCGGCTTGGGTGCATGGATCGGCTTTTCCGAGATGCACACCCTATTTCCGACGCGTTATTTGCAACTGTGGGACGAAAATGCGACCACATCGGCCCTTCTGCACCTTCAAGTAGGGCTGAAAATATTTATGAACCAAAGCCCTCGGCGTCAACACCACAAATACCACACAGATATTTTTTCATACCGTAATTTGACGCAACCACGACACAACTCTAACCGAATATGGTGAACCTTACACGTGGTGAAGCGACTATTATTAGGAAATTTATTTAGATGCGAGTGTGACGGTGTGTAACGTGAGTGAGTGATTCGACACTTGCCAACGCCTGCTTACAACAATAATTTTCGGGAGTTTGAAGAGCCACTTTCTCCCAGACTGAGAGCGAATGACTTTTGAATCTTATTTGCTCCTAATCCGACTATGAGCGTCTATGAGAATGTATCGTGTTTGGCAAAAAGTCCGCCCACACAGAGGGAAAAATGTAACCGACAAAAGATATCAGAATCTAATGTAGTTCAGACGCCCAATCGTCATTGGTGGCATCATCGGCCGCTTAGATACAGTGTATCGCTTGCCCTCATCGTCACCATATCCAACGATGAGCCGGTAAGAAAAATAGAATTGGAGCGAGCTGAACGCTTGAATCGATCCCGGCATCTTTTTATTCGGGATCATAGCAACCGGGCGAGTTCAACGCTCGGCAAAAAATGGGGGGAAAGAAAAAATGAAAATCCATGGGAGGTATGACCAAATGAAAGGACTGAAGTACGTGGGGCTATTGATCACCATCCTCGCGGTGGTGATGCTCGTCTTATTGTTGGTGAGCTCTGCCTTGGCGGCGCCTTTTGCCAATCTTGGAGATCCGATTCCCAGTCGTACTAATGGGATTCCCAACTCCAACACCGCAATCGTCAACGGGAATGAATCGGAGTGGATTACCCGACCGGTTGGCGGCTGGAGTACCACCGGCTTGACGGCCGACGTAAATATCATGCAGGACAATCCGGATTGGTTCGCAAATATGTGTAATGTGGTTCAAGGCTGCGATGGCAGCGGTCATGGTCCATTCGCAGATCTTTATCTGCGGTACAACTGTGATCCAGCCAACCCGACAACCGGAACGTTGTATATGTTATTCTTGGTCAGACCAGGAAACACATATTTACCAGATGCGAATAATTCCACAAACGACTGGGTGAAAATCGGTGGTGGCAACACAAAATTGGTCGGAGATGGAGTCCCGTGGACCAGCAACACTACGCCTCCGATGTGGCGTGACCTCAGCGATGGGCAAGGTGCCGAAGCTGCCATTAGTCTGGCGCCCGGCAGCCACAGCCTGCAGTTTCATATTGAGGCGAATACGTCCAATACTTCAAGCACAGGCGATATGACCGTAACTCTTGCCTGTGTAAAGCCTGACAGCCACAACAATCATGGCTCAAGCGTTATCCTTCAAAACTTACCCGTGACTGTCACCGACCATTTCGTCATCACATCCAGCTTCTCACCGGCGCCAACTGGTTCGGTACAATGGTTCTACTGCTACTCCTCAAACCAAGTCACTGGCTTACCGAACGGCTGCAAGCCCGGCGCTTCCGGTTTCATCACTTTTGGGACTCCGGTCAATATCATTCCAGGTACAGCAAGCTTGCTCGGAGCACGTCACCTGGCTGCGCCGGCACTGCCGTCAAGCGTGACCACCAGCGCCGTCGATTCACCGGGTCTCGTTCTGACGTCGACTACACGGGCGGGCCGATACTGCTTCTTCGCCATCTACACGCCCGACTCAACCGGGATTACCAATGGCTATACATCATTGAGTCACTTCAATAATACGACTCAGTGTTTTACAGCGAGCACACCCACAGCCATCACCTTGTCATCGTTCAAGGCTGAGACAGATTCTCATTCGGCCGTGGTGGTGTCTGGACTTGCCCTGGCGTTGGTTCTGCTGTTGAGCAGTGCCGGGCTGGTCATGCGGCAACGATCGAAGCGGCA
>JBGQGR010000236.1:0-5552 GCA_041497495.1 Anaerolineae bacterium
CAGTCTCGGCCTGACGCCGCGATGGTGACTTCGCGCTTGTCGTATGGCGCCGGATCATTTCAGCACAGCGCGTTCCATTTTCCCGGCTTGGCTCAGTTGTATATGGATCTGCTGCCTTATCCGATTCGCTTTTATGATTCGCGCTTGAATGGCCGGTATGCAAAGCAGCTATACGATAAGGGAAAACCTTTTGAGATCGATCATCCGTTGGGCGCGGTCATGCTCGTTCGATCTGAAGCGATTGAACACATCGGCTTGATGGATGAGAGCTTCGCGTTGTATTGTGAGGAAATCGATTGGGCGGCGCGGTTTAAAGAGGCGGGCGGGCACAACTGGTGCGTTCCAGCGGCACACGTAATTCATCACGGTGCCAAAAGCACGTCGCAAGTGCACGTCGAGGCATTTGAAAAATTGTGGCGCGCGCGCTATCGACTGCACACTAAGCATCCGCGCTTTGCGCCGATGTCGATCGCGCGGCTGATTGTCAAACTGGGTATGCGTCGTAAGATGAAGAATGCGTCTGACGAAATGCGAGCCGCGTGTCAACGTATCATCGATGTATGGGGTGGTCATTGATGAAAGAGGCATCCAACAGGCAGCATGTATCACGCATCAGGCTGGCCGCGATCATTCTCACGAAGAACGAAGAATCGCACATTGGCGCATGCCTCGATTCGCTGGCGTGGATCGATCGGCGCGTTGTGTTCGATTCATTCAGCACCGATCGAACGTGCGACATCGCGCGTGAGCACGGTGCGGAAGTGATCCGGCAGTCATTCAGTGATTATGCCTCGCAACGTAATGCGGCAATGGACATGATCGATGCAGAGTGGATCTTCTTTGTCGATGCGGATGAACGATCGACACCGGAGTTGGCGGAAGAGATTCGATCGATCGTAATGGGCGAGCAGCTGGTCGCCTCAACCGGATACTATGTTCCACGCAAAAATTATTTGTTTGGCAAACTCACGCGTGGCGCAGGCTACTGGCCCGATGATCAAATGCGTTTACTGAAACGCGGCCACGCACGTTACGATCGACCCGCCTCCGAGATCGTCGTGCTGGAAGGTCAATCGGATCATCTGAAGAGTCCATTGATTCACTACAACTACGAATCGATCGCGCAGTTCCATCAAAAGCAAACGTTCCGCATCGACTTCGAAGCGACGAATCTTGTCAGGCAAGGTATCAAGCCGAAGTTCTATACGCCTTACCGCCAGTACGTTCGACATTTTTGGTGGCGGTTCGTCACCTTGAAAGGCTATCAAGATGGCTTCCATGGGTTTCGGCTTTCGATGCTGCTGGCGTATTATTTTGGCTATCGCTATTATCGCCGACTGGCCGAGTTGCGGAAAAATTCGTGATTGACTTTCCAGCTAAAGTGCATATAATCAGAGTCATGTTACGAGAGATTTTTGTGGTTGATGGCGCGAACGAGAATAGCGATGATGCCGAAGGGCGTCGATCGATTTCGTCGCGCGCGTAACACCCTTTGTTTTTCTGACGAAAACGGCCGCCCTTCCAGCAAGGGCGGTTTTGTTTTAGCTTGTAACCTAACCTAAGGAGCTGATCATGTACAAGACGCACAATTGCGGTGAACTCCGATTAACCCAAGCGGGACAGAAAGTGACGCTGGCCGGTTGGCTGCACAAGCGGCGCGATCACGGCGGCTTGATCTTTATCGATCTGCGCGATCGATCGGGGCTGGTGCAAGTCACGATCGATCCAAGTGTGAAAGCGGCTTACGAAGTGGCTGAGAAGGCGCGCGCCGAATTTGTGTTGAAGATCGTCGGCACCGTGCGCGCCCGGCCGGCGGGCTTGGCGAATCCGAACATGCCGAGTGGCGAGATCGAAGTGCTGGCCGAATCGATCGAGATTCTGAATCCGGCGAAACCCATTCCCTTTCCGATCGACGACGACGGCCTGAAGACAACCGAAGCGCTGCGCTTGAAGTATCGTTATCTCGATCTTCGCCGTGCGAGGATGCAGAAGAATTTGATCCTGCGGCACAAGACGATTCAGTTCATTCGCCAGTATATGGATGAGCAGGGTTTTATTGAAATCGAAACGCCGATCATGATCAAGTCGACGCCGGAAGGCGCGCGCGACTATGTCGTGCCAAGTCGGGTGCAGCCCGGTAAATTCTATGCGCTGCCGCAAAGCCCCCAGCAGTTGAAGCAACTGTTGATGGTGGCCGGCTACGAAAAATATTATCAGATTGCGCGCTGTTTCCGCGATGAAGACCTGCGCGGCGATCGACAGCCGGAGTTCACGCAATTGGACTTAGAAATGTCGTTTGCTGATCGCGAGGACGTGCTGGCTGTGATTGAAGGCTTGGTGACCGGACTTGTGCCAGCGGTGACACCGCATAAGCGAATCCTCTCGCCGCTGCCACGCCTCACTTATCGAGATGCGATGGCGAGATTCGGCAGTGACAAACCCGATTTGCGCTTCGGCATGGAGTTGATCGATCTAACCGAGACTTTGAAAGGATCGGAGTTCAAAGTCTTTGCTGATGCGATCTCATCGGGCGGAGCGGTCAAAGCGATTTGCGCAACTGGTTGTGCCGCTTATTCGCGCAAGGAGATCGATACGCTGACCGAATTCGTGAAGGCGCAGGGTGCGAAAGGTTTAGCGACTGTCGCTTGGACAGGCGAAGGCATCAAAGGCACGGCGGCTAAGTTCTTGAAAAACAGTGAGATCGCCGCGATAGCCGATCGGGTTCAAGCACAGGCCGGAGATTTAGTCTGTCTCGTGGCAGATAAATTGCCGATCGCTAACAAAGCACTGGGGGCACTAAGGTTGGAGTTCCGCGATCGATTGAGTCTTGCGCCCGCAGATTTACTCGCGTTTGCCTACGTGATCGATTTTCCGATGTTTCAATGGGATGATGAAGAAAAGAAATGGACATTCGCGCATCATCCGTTCACGATGCCGTATGAGGAGCATCTCGATAAATTGGAAACCGATCCGGGTGCAGCCTTAAGCAACGCCTACGACTTGGTGTGCAACGGTTACGAATTGAGCAGCGGCAGCATCCGCATCCATCGCCGCGATGTGCAGTCGCTGATTTTCAAAATACTGGGTTATAGTGAAGAAGAAGCTCATCGACGCTTTGGTCACATGCTGGAAGCGTTCGAGTATGGCGCGCCGCCGCACGGCGGTATGGCACCCGGCATCGATCGGTTGGTGATGCTGCTGGCCGACGAGCCAAACATTCGCGAAGTGATTCCATTCCCCAAGACTTCGAATGGCGGCGACTTGATGTTCGATGCGCCGTCGGAGATCGATGCGAAGCAGCTCAAGGAGTTACATCTTAAAATTACCGAGTGATGCGTGACGAGCGACGGGTGAAAAATAGATCACGTTATCACGCAGCACTCATCACGATCGTTTCACACCCTTGATCTATCTTGCGGCAATCAATCAACTATGGTATATTGCCAAGTGTCCTGCTGTGCACGTGATTGTTACTTACGCGTTTTGAGCCAACACCCATAAAAATGGGAGCCGGCACTCTAGAGGGAAAGCGATAGCCGCAAGGCAAGGCCGAACCAATAGGTTAGGTTCCCACCTGCGAAAGCAGGTTCAAAACTCCGTAGCACACGACACAGCGGGCATTGAATCATGAAGAGGCCACTCACTATGGAGTAGCCTCTTTTTTTATCATACGAAAATTTGTATAGCGACTAGCTATTGCATTACTGCTTGTTTAACGTTTCGCCGCAGCGTGTGCCGGTTGTCGGCGTCGATTCGCTTCAACATATTTGCGAACGGCATCCGCATCCGGTTTCTGTGCCGCGGGCGTGCGGTAATCGATGCCGTCGAGTTTGCGACGCTCGATCCTTTTCTTCAGAACAAATTCGATCTGGCGCACCATCTTCTCATCAAGCGGCGTGACCAACGTGTACGCTTCGCCGCTTGCTTCGGCGCGGCCTGTGCGGCCGATGCGATGCACGTAGTCTTCGGCCACCGTCGGCACATCGTAGTTGATCACATGTGAAATGCCTTCCACATCGAGGCCGCGTGCCGCGATGTCGGTCGCCACTAACACGCGCGCGTGACCACGCTTGAACGCATCGAGTGCTGCTACGCGCTGACTCTGCGATCGATTACCGTGGATGACGGCGGCTTTGACTTTACCGCGCTGCAGATCGCGCACGATGCGATCCGCGCGATGCTTGGTGCGGGTAAAGACCAGCACGCTATCCATCGCTTGATCTCTCAAGAGCTCTTGCAGTGCTTGAAACTTCAAGTGCTCTGGAATTGGAAATAGAACTTGCGTGATCGCCACCGGCGTAACGGTCTTCTCAACTTCCACGCGCACAGGCTGCTTCGTCATCTCGGCTGAGAGACGAATGATCGGTTGCATCGTTGCCGAGAACATCAACGTCTGACGTTCCTTCGGCAGCAAACGCACCACGCGTCGAATGTCGGGCAGGAAGCCGATATCGAGCATGCGATCCGCTTCATCCAGCACCAGCACTTGAATTGAAGTGAAGACGATATTCTTGCGCTCGACGTGATCGAGTAAGCGGCCCGGTGTGGCGATGATAATGTCCACGCCGCGCCGCAGTTGTTGTTCTTGATTGATCAAGGATACGCCGCCATAAATCGCGACGACGCGCACGGGCGAACCCTTGCTCAGTTGCTCCGCATGATCGACCACTTGCAAAGCAAGTTCGCGCGTTGGCACTAAGACCAGCGCGCGCGGATTGCGCGGTCGATCGGTGCTGTTCAGGAATCGCTGCAAAATCGGCAGCAGATAAGCCGCCGTTTTGCCCGTCCCGGTCTCGGCCGATCCTAAAATATCTTTGCCGGCTAAACCGGCGGGCAGGGCCGCGTCTTGAATCGGCGTCGGTGTCTCGTAGCCCATTTTGTGCACGTTTTGCAGCAGGCGTGCATCGAGATTAAAATCTGTGAAATTCATTGAAACTCCTAGGGGCGGCAAAAGTTTTTGCCGATGTGAACAGCCGCGGGGACACGTCGGGTCAGGGGAGTAAAAACAAACGCCGCCAGGTTCAAGACCGGGCGGCGCGAACGAACCGGATTTACTTGCTCTCTAACGTCGCAAACTATAACATGGATTCGATGATCCGTCAATACGCAGATTTTGAAGGATTATCTTGAGGCGGCAGTGAGACAGCCACCTCAATTTTGGCAGTTTCATTTTCTCAATTGTTGATTCTGCTCTCAACGGTTATTCGATCTAAAACTAATCAGAGCCACTTACTTCGGCGGCCAGTGTGATCACGTTTCTATCAACGCGAATAGCACGAACCAACAGCGGCAGCGCAATCGACAAAATCAAGCCGCTGGCGAGAAGCGCAAACGGGACACCGAACGCAGTGCCGATCACGCCGACGATCGGCCCGCCGATGATCTGTCCCAACGCATCGATTTGCGCCGTCATCGAAATCACCGTCGCACGCACGCTCGATTCGAGGTGCTGATTCACCCACGCCGTATACACCGGATCCAACGTTCTACGCGTGGCAGAAGTCAGCCAATATGCGATTAACGCTAAGACAAAATTGCCCGTCGCAGCAAAC
>JBGQGR010000237.1:0-5511 GCA_041497495.1 Anaerolineae bacterium
CACATTCTCAAGACGCGCCAAACGCTGGTGATTAATCAAGACATGGAGCAGCGCAGCCTCGAGCTCGGCTCGCCGGTTATTGCGGGCGACGACATCAAGTCTTATCTGGGTGTGCCGTTGATCGTTGGCGATGAAGTGAAAGGCGTCATTTCGCTCCAAAATGTCGATCGCGAGAATGCTTTTAGCGATTCCGATCTGCGCCTGCTGACGACTCTCGCTTCATCGATGAGTGTCGCGTTGGAGAATGCGCGCTTGTTCGATGAAACTCAGCGGCTGTTCAAAGAAACCGATCAGCGCGCGGCCGAACTGTCGATCATCAATAGTGTGCAGCAGGGACTCGCTTCGAAGTTGGACATGCAATCGATCTACGATCTGGTCGGCGACAAGATCCGCGACATCTTCGATGCGCAGGTGGTCATGATCGTCGCGTACGATCAAGCGGCCAACCTCATCCATTTCCCGTTCGGTATCGAGAAAGGGCAGCGACTAACAGCTGCTCCGCGTCCGCCGGCGGGCTTTTCGGGACAAATTATCCGCACGCGCCAGCCGCTGATGATCAATCAAGATCTCCTGAGCCGCATTGCGGAAATTGATCCGGCTAATGCCAACACGGGCGCACTCGCCGGTGAAATGCGCATGTCGTGGCTGGGCGTGCCGTTGATCAGCGGCGACGAAGTCAAAGGCGTCATTTCGCTGCAGAACATCGATCGAGAAAATGCTTTTAGCGAATCCGATCTGCGTCTGCTGACCACGCTGGCTTCGTCGATGAGCGTGGCGTTGGAGAATGCCCGCTTGTTCGACGAAACCCAGCGGCTGTTGAAAGAAACCGATCAGCGCGCGGCCGAGCTGTCGATCATCAACAGTGTGCAGCAGGGTCTCGCCTCGAAGTTGGACATGCAGTCGATCTACGATTTAGTCGGCGACAAGATTCGAGAAATATTCGACGCGCAGGTCGTCATGCTCCTCGAGCATGATCGCGCGCGGGACCTCAGCCATTTCCGCTATGCGATTGAGAAAGGCGTACGACAGTACATCGATCCGCGTCCACCGGTAGGTTTCTCGGCGCACATTCTCAAGACGCGCCAAACGCTGGTGATCAATCAAGATATGGATCAGCGCAGCCTCGAACTCGGCTCGCCGGTCATTGCGGGCGACGACATCAAGTCTTATCTGGGGGTGCCGTTGATCGTTGGCGATGAAGTGAAAGGCGTCATCTCGCTGCAGAACATCGATCGAGAAAATGCCTTCACTGAATCAGATGTGCGCCTGCTGACGACGCTCGCTGCATCGATGAGTGTGGCGTTGGAAAATGCCCGGCTGTTCGATGAAACCCAGCGGTTATTGAAAGAAACCGATCAGCGCGCCGCCGAACTGGCGATCATCAACAGCGTGCAAGCGGGCCTCGCCTCGAAGTTGGACATGCAATCGATCTACGATCTGGTCGGCGACAAGATTCGCGAGATCTTCGACGCGCAAGTGGTTCTTATTACAACGTATGCTGCTACCGAGGATTTGATCCATTATCGCTATTTAGTTGAGAACGGACAACGACTCTTCCCCGCTCCACAGACACCCAGCCCATTTGCTGCGCGGCTGATTCACTCCCGTGAATCTATTTTGGTTGGTACAGCCCAGGAATTTCAAGAGCTGGGCGCAAAGGTTACGCCTGGCACAGCAACTGTCCAGTCGGGAATCTTCGTTCCGCTTTTGGCGGGCGGAGAGCTGCGGGGCGGGATCAGTCTACAAAATATCGATCGAGAAAACGCGTTCACAGAATCCGATGTGCGGCTGTTGGAAACGTTGGCTGCTTCGATGAGCGTCGCATTAGAAAACGCGCGTCTGTTCGATGAAACCCAGCGGCTGTTGAAAGAAACCGATCAACGTGCGGCCGAACTGGCGATCATCAACAGTGTGCAGCAGGGTCTCGCTTCGAAGTTGGACATGCAATCGATCTACGATTTAGTTGGTGATCGGATTCGAGAAATCTTCGATGCGCAAAGCGTTCTGATCTCCATGTTTGATCACCACCAAGGAACCTTCGAAGATCGATATTGTTATGAGAAAGGCCAACGTTTTTATCCGGAGCCGGGGCCGTTCACCGGCCTTATGCGCCATCTCATTCGCACGCGCGAGATGGTCGTGATCAATCAAGATGCTCTGCAGCGCTCGGCCGACTATGGTATGAGGCTCACGCCCGGCACCGAAATGGCTAAAGCCATGCTATTTGTGCCGTTGATCGCCGCGAGTGAAGTGCGCGGCTTCATCTCGCTGCAAAACATCGATCATGAGAATGCGTTCAGCGACTCGGATGTGCGCTTGCTCAGCACGCTCGCTTCATCGATGAGTGTGGCGCTGGAAAATGCGCGCCTGTTCGATGAGACGCAGCGGCTATTGAAAGAAACCGATCAGCGTGCCGCCGAACTGGCCTTGATCAACAGCGTGCAGGAAGGCCTCGCCTCGAAGTTGGATGTGCAATCGGTTTACGATCTCGTCGGCGACAAGATCCGTGACATTTTCGATGCGCAGGTCGTGCAGATCATGGCCTACGATCGAGATGCGAATCGCTGCCATTGGCGTTACATGATCGAAAAAGGCGAGCGGCAGTATGTTGATCCGACTGAGCCGCGCGGCTTCTCCAGCTATCTGCTCAAGTCAGCGCAGCCTTTGATGCTCAATGAGAAGCTTTCAGAATGGTGGGAGAAAAATCTAGGAACACCGGTCATCGTTCTCGCGGGTGAGCGCATCAAGTCTTATCTGGGCGTGCCGTTGATCATTGGCAATGAAGTGCGGGGCGTGATCTCACTGCAAAATGTCGATCGGGAGCACGCCTTTGTTGAATCTGATCTGCGCCTGCTGTTGACGCTGGCTTCGTCGATGAGTGTGGCGTTGGAGAACGCCCGCTTGTTTGATGCCGAGCGGCAGCGCGCGCAGGAATTGGAAATCATCAACAGCGTCGGCGAAGCACTGGCTTCGCAACTGGATGTGCAAGCCGTCTATGATTTGGTCGGCGACAAGATTCGATCGATCTTCGATGCGCAAGCATTGATCATCGCCACGTATGACCGCGAGACCAATCTGATTCACTATCCTTACATGATTGAGCGTGGTCAACGGCTACTCCAAGCTCCGATACCGATGGGTCCGGGCTTTGGCGCGCACATCATGCAGACGCGCCAAGCGCTGATGATTAATCAGGACATGGAACGCCGGATCGCCGAGGTCGGCTCTTACGTGATCGGCGGCGGCGAAATGGCTAAGTCGTATCTCGGTGTCCCATTGATCATTGGTGGCGAAGCGAAGGGCTTTATTTCGCTGCAGAACATCGATCGGGAAAATGCGTTCAGCGAATCCGATCTGCGGTTGCTCACTACGCTGTCTTCGTCGATGGGCGTGGCGTTGGAGAATGCGCGCTTGTTCGCTGAGACCAATCGGCGCGCGAGTGAAATGTCCGCGCTGACCGACATCGGCCGCGAAATTTCTTCCACGCTCGATCTGGAAGCCGTGATCGATCGGATCGCGCTACGTGCGCATGAAGTGTTGAAGGTCGGCACCAGCGCGGTGTATTTGCTGGAACCCGATCGGATCACGCTGCGTCCGATCGCTGCCGTGGGCGATTACTCGAAGGAAGTTCTCACCTCGCGCTCGCGCATGGGCGAAGGCATCATCGGCAGTGTGGCGCAGAGCGGCGTGGCCGAAATGATCGAAGATGCGATCAAAGATCCACGCACCGTGCACATGGCCGGCACGCCGCAGGAAGAAGCCGGCGAAAAGATGATGGTCGCGCCGTTGTTTGCGCGCGATCAAGTCATCGGCGCGATGACAGTCTGGCGCGACCCCGGTAGCAGTTTGTTTGCAGCCGATGATCTGGGCTTCCTCATCGGCCTGTCCCGTCAAGCCGCGATTGCGATTCAGAACGCGCGCTTGTTTGAAGAGTCGCAGAAACGCGCGAACGAAACCGCCGCGTTGAACGAAATCGGCCGCGAGATTTCGGCCACGCTCGATATCAACACGGTGCTGGAGCGCATCACTCAAAGTGCGCGCGAACTGTTGATCGGCGACACCAGTGCCGTGTATCTCGTCGAACCCGACGGTGAAACATTGAACGCGGTCGTCGCGATCGGCGACATTGCTGAACAAGTCAAGACCAGCCGCCCAAAGTTAGGCACCGGCATCGTCGGCAATATCGCGCAGACCGGTGTGCCGGAATTTATCAACAACACCGCGCTCGATCGACGCGCCGTGCACATCGCCGGAACATCGAACGACGATACAGGCAAGAAGATCATGGTTGCGCCGCTGCCTGCGAAGGATCGTATTCTCGGTGTCATGGCCGTCTGGCGCGACGTTGATCAGCCGTTGTTTACTCAGACTGATCTTGACTTCCTCACCGGCCTCGCCCGTCAAGCCGTGATCGCTATTGACAATGCGCGCTTGTTTGATGAAGTGCAGCAGCAGAAACAATATTCGGAATCGCTCGTCCAGTACAGCCCGGTGGCGATTGTCACCAGCGATCTGAACAACATCGTCGTGTCGTGGAATCCGGGCGCGGAAAAATTATTCGGTTACAAACCGGCTGAAGCCATCGGCCGCAGTCTCGACGAGTTGATCACGACGGAAGAACAGCGCGTGGAAGCGAAGAAATACTCGCAGCAGACCATGCTGGGCGAACGCATTCACGCCATCACCCGCCGCCTGCGCAAAGATGGCACCTTTGTGGATGTGGAACTTTCATCGGTGCCGGTGAAGATGGGCGGCAGCGGCCCGCGCAGTTACGTGGCGATCTACCACGACATCACCGAACTGCAGCGCGCCAAGCAGGAAGCCGAATCGGCGAATTCAGCGAAGAGCGCGTTCCTGGCTACGATGAGCCACGAAATCCGCACGCCGATGAAATCGATCATCGGCATGAGCGGCTTGATCCTGGATACGCCGTTGAATGCCGAACAGCGCGAGTTCGCGGAGATCATTCGCAACTCCGGCGATGCGCTGCTGACGATCATCAATGACATTCTGGACTTCAGCAAGATCGAAGCGGGCAAGATGGAAATGGAAAGCCAGCCGTTCGATCTGCGCGAGTGCCTGGAAGGCACGCTCGATCTCATCGCCACCCGCGCGTTCGACAAGGGACTCGATCTGGCTTACGTCATCGACGAACATGTTCCGCCGACGATACTCGGTGATATCACGCGCGTCCGGCAGATTGTATTGAATCTGCTGACCAATGCGGTGAAGTTTACTGAAAAGGGCGAAGTCGTCTTGGACGTTAAGCCGGATGGATCGATCGGGCCGAATCAGAAATCGATGACGCTGCATTTCTCCGTGCGCGATACCGGCATCGGCATTCCGCCCGATCGGATGAGCCGGCTCTTCCAATCGTTCAGTCAAGTAGATGCGTCAACGGCCCGCAAGTATGGTGGCACGGGCTTGGGTTTGGTGATCAGCAAACGCTTAAGTGAAATGATGGGCGGTGCGATGTGGGCGATCAGTGATGGCGTGCCGGGCAAAGGGGCG
>JBGQGR010000238.1:0-5484 GCA_041497495.1 Anaerolineae bacterium
AGCAGCACGTAGATTTCTGCGAAGATCAACGTGGCCAGCCAGTTCAGCCGCGCCGCTTGTTCCACAAATGGGAATGCCACTAAGAAGAAGACAAGTACAATCAGATTGAGACGCTGCGCGAGTTTGTGATTGCGCAGATTTTGGAGCCAGGTCATCCCGATGGCACATAGGGGGCCGAGGATCACAGCCAGAAGTGCCGCCGTGTTAGCAACCTCAGGCGGATGAGTGCTCATCACGGCCACGTCGGCGAGTCCGCGCTTGAGCAAGAAGCCGCCATCATAAATCTGCCCGCCCAGCATGATGAGAGTCGATGCGATTAATGCGCCCACGCCGTTGCGAGTCAAGCGATCTTGCGATGATGCACCAGCGGTGGCGGGAGCGAGGAAGCCCAATAATGTGCCGGCGATAACGGCCAACACGGCGGGCGACCATCCGCCAAACAATACGGCGAGAAACCCCAACGCTACTCCAAGAATGGTGCCGCGACGTATGGACGGTCTCACGGTGCCCCCTTATGCCTTTTGTCCGACACTTTCGCCCAGTAAGCCGGTCGGTCGGAAGACCAATACCAGCACGAGAACTGAGAAGACCCAGGCGCGTGTCCAGGCTGGATCGAGCAAGCCATCACTTATTGACGTCAAGATGCCGATCATGAATCCACCCAACATAGCGCCGGTGACGTTTCCGATGCCGCCTAATACCGCAGCGGTGAACGATCGAAGCCCGGCCTGAAAGCCCATAAACCACCAGGCGGTGTTGACGTACAAGCCATTCAGCACAGCGGCCGCACCAGCTAATCCACCACCCAGCATGAACGTAATGGTGATGATTCGATCGATATTGATGCCCATGATCTTGGCCGCGTCGCGATTCTCTGACGTCGCGCGCATCGCTTTGCCTAAGCGGGTATTAGCGATAAACCAACGTAAGGCGAGCATCAAAATTATCGCCATCACGAAGACGAACAATTCTTTCGTCAGAAACTGAACGGGAAAGCCCTTCAGCCCTAAAACATCTTGAAACAGATCTTGACGTGCGATGAGATCGGGATACGCTTTCTGCGCCGCGCCACCGCTGGTGCCGAAGTAGGGCGTGAGAAATTTGATATACCCTTGCCGGCCCAGATTTGTCCGAGATTCTCCAGAATGAACGACACGCCGATCGCCGAGATCAGCGGTGCCAAACGCGGTGCATTCCGCAAGCGCCGATAAGCCACGCGTTCGATGAAGGCATTCAGTAACGCGCCGAATATAATAGCGACGATCAAGGCGATGACAATCGTGAAGATAATCTGGCCCGCATCACTTTTACTCGTGGTGCCAAACGCGGCAATGACGGTTAAACTGGCGAAGGTACACATCATATACAAATCACCATGGGCGAAATTGATCAACTGAATAATGCCGTACACCATGGTGTAGCCTAGCGCGATAATAGCGAAGATGGCGCCATTGGCAATGCCGATCACCAAGTAACGGGCCACCAAATACGGCTGATGGGTGATGACATTAGCGATGCGGGGAATATCGAAACCGGCGATGGGAGAAAGAAGCAGGAAAATGTAAATGATGACGGCTGCCACAAGGATGCGTCGGAGTTTGCTCATCGATTGATTACCCTTCGATACAGAGTGACCAAGGTTGACGGTGTGCCATACGCACGCAAGCCTGCCAGATACCCTTTGCGTCTAAGCGGTGACGTTCACTGCTTTGGAGGCATACTTACAAAGTGGGGCGGCTGTGCCACAGCCGCCCCTTGTTTCGAACAGTCGTGATTCAGTTATTGGGATTGCGCGCCCAAGTCTACGAACTTGCCGCCCTTGACCACGTAGCTCTCCATGCTGGTCAAGCTCGTGTCACCATTCTTGTCGAATGACCATGTGCCGAGCACGCCAGCGTAGTTCTGGGTGCCCATCACAGCTTTGAGCACTGCCGCGCGGTTGGATGGATCACCGCCGGCCTTGCAGACGCTCTCGAACGCAGTGATCACAACGCTAATCGTTTCGTAGCCGTAAATGGCGTACGGTTCAGTCGTTGCACCGAATTCGGCTGCGTAGGCCTTCAGGTAGTCTTGCGCGCCTTGCGGCATCTTATCGAGCGGCTGCCCACCCGTGGTCGCATACACGCCTTCGGCCACATCCTTGCCAGCGCCATCGATGAAGGACTGGGTGTTGATGCCGTCCGGTCCCATGAACTTGACCTTGGTATTGTCACCCATCACCGAGACCTTATCCTTCAGTAACTGCGCCGCGTTGTTGTCGACCACCATACCGACATAGATCTCATCGGGGGCTTTACCGCCATTGCTGGCAGCGATCCTAGTCATCAAGGTCTTGTAGTCAGCTGCTTTCGGATCGATGCTCTCCTGCGCGATAATGGTCAAACCGGCTTGCTTGCCATAGAAATTGAACGCATCGGCGATGCCCTTGCCGTATGTCTCGGCGTCGTCAAGGATGTAGACGGATTGGACACCCAGTTTCTTAGACCAAGCCACATCGACCGCGCCCTGAATTTCATCACTAGGCACGGTGCGGGCATAGTTGCGCGTGCCGCTAGGGTAGTATACGTCCGGCTCGCCGGGAGCAGTGATGTTCGGGACGGCTTTGGTTAGGCCGGCGTAAGTGTTGGCGGGTGAAATCATGACCAAGCCCGCTTTGTTCAAAATCGGGATGGACAGGGCAGCCGCGCCCGAGTTGAACGTGCCAATGTATGCTACCACGGACGCATCCGCTACAGCCTTGTTGGCGTTCTCGGTCTCAACTGCGCCGTCCCATTTGCCCAATGCCGCTGAGGCATCATCATTTGACTCAAACACGATGTTGTACTTGCCGCCGCAGACCTGATTGTTGATCTGCTTGAGCTTCAACTTGATCGAGTTGACGATGGTGCTGGTCTGGGTCAGTGAGGCACCGGTCAGCGGAAAGCTTGACACAATCTTCAACGTTTTCGCAGCCGCTGGCGCGGTCGTCGCGGCGGGGCCAGCCGCGGGGGTGCAGGCACCGAGCAAAACGCTGGCGAGCACAAACAACGTAACAATTAACTTTGTGGGCTTCATGTGTTTCTCCTCCTCGAGAAATTACACGATTCTTGATGCCTCTTCACTCGTGGATCAAGTTTAAGCGGAGAGGCTTACACGACGAGAAGCGCAGAACAAAAGGGGAAGGGGGGTTAGCCCTGCCGCTCGTCAAAGTTCGGTGTGTGGTATACGAGAACCCAATCACCTCCCTGAACTGCCTAATTAAAAACATACCCCGCAACAGCGAGGTACTGCAAGTGTCAAGGATTGTATTACGTGATGAATGGATTGTCAAGCAGATTGATCGCGCTGAAAAATAAAATCCGATCAGCTAATCAAGCCGATCGGATTTTGGGGAATGGTTGGAAATAGTTTGTTCAGTCTAACGACGCCGGCCGCTGCCGGTGAGTAGAAACACGTAGTATAACAAAGTTAACAGTGATTGAGCCAATGCGGCAATGTAAGTCAGAGCCGCCGCACTCAATACACTCTTCGCGCCATCGATCTCAGTCTCGTTGGCGATCATGCCGTCATTACGCAGCATCGATAAAGCGCGTGACGATGCATTTAATTCAACGGGCAATGTGACTAGCGTAAACAACGCTGTGCCTGCAAACAAGATCACGCCCAGCCAAGCCAGCGGCATCGATCGAGTTAAGAAGCCGATGAAGAACAATATTGGGCCAACCCACGAGCCGACGGTGATCGCGGGCACGATCGCGCCGCGCACTTTCATCGGACCGTAACCCTGCGCATCTTGCACCGCATGACCCACTTCATGTGCCACGATCGCGATCGCAGCCACCGATCGACCTTGGGCCACTTCCTGACTCAAATTCAAAGTTCGATTGCGGGGATCGTAGTTATCGGTCAGTTTGCCGGGAATGCCGGTGATGTTGATATCGCCCAGCTGATTGGCGCTCAACAAATAACGGGCGGCATCTTGACCGGTCATGCCACGCGTGTTGGCAATCTTCAGCCATTTGTTGTACGCGCCCTGTACTTTCATTTGCGCATACAGCGCAAACAACAGCGCGGGTAAAGCAAAGACTAAGTACATGGGATCGAAGAAAAACATTTTGGCCTCCATGAGACCTGATAGGTTTTTTGAAAACCGGCAAGGTCTTTCAACACTTCAGATTATATCACGCGTCGCTGTAGACCTTGCGAGGGTTGGATACAAGACCTCGCGGGTTTTTGAAACCCGCGAGGTCTAAGAGTTTCCTTACACCTGTCGATATTCCCCTTCGACGACACCTTCATCATCCGTTGGGCCGCGCTGATCCGATCGGGGTCCGGTAGAGCCGCCAGAAGAATCGGACTGATACATGCTCTGACCGATCGCCATACTGGCTTGCTGTAGATCATTGATCGTCGATCGGATTTGAGCGACGTTATCGCCCTTCATCGCCGATTTGAGATCAATGATCTTGGCTTCAACTTTCTGCCGATCGTCGGCCGAAACTTTCTCACCCAGATCGCGCAAACTCTTTTCGGCTTGATAGATCACCGTGTCGGCTTCGTTGCGAGCCTGAATCACTTCGCGGCGTCGATTGTCATCCGCGTTGTTGCGCTGTGCAGCCTGCACCATCTTATCGACATCTTGCTTCGACAAGTTCGTCGAGGCGGTGATGGCGATCTTCTGTTCCTTATTCGTCGCTTTGTCCTTCGCGGACACATTCAAGATGCCATTCGCATCGATGTCAAACGTGACTTCGATTTGTGGCATGCCGCGCGGCGCAGTCGGAATTCCCTCCAAGCGGAATCGGCCGAGCGTCATGTTGTCGCTCGCTATCGGCCGCTCGCCTTGTAACACATGGATGTCAACCGCTGTCTGAGCATCTTCGGCAGTGCTGAAGACTTCCGTCTTCTTGTACGGAATCGTCGTGTTGCGCGGGATGAGCGTCGTCATCACGCTGCCGAGTGTCTCAAGGCCTAGCGACAGCGGCGTGACGTCGAGCAGCAACACATCCTTCACTTCGCCGCCCAGCACGCCGGCTTGAATCGCCGCGCCGATCGCGACCACTTCATCGGGATTCACACTCTTGTTGGGTTCCTTGCCGCCGGTCAGCTCGCGCACTAATTGCTGCACCATCGGCATGCGCGTTGCACCACCGACCAGCACCACTTCATCGATCTTGTCCGGCATGATCTTCGCATCATTCAAGGCTTGCTCGAATGGCGTGCGTAGTCGCTTGACCAAGTTCACGCTCAGTTGCTCGAACTTCGATCGGGTTAGCTTGATCGATAGGTGCTTCGGGCCGGAGGCGTCCGCCGTGATAAACGGCAAACTGATTTCGGTCTCCATTAAACTCGATAGTTCGATCTTGGCCTTCTCGGCCGCCTCGCGCAATCGCTGCAAGGCCTGCCGATCGGATCGCAGATCGATCCCTTGCTCGCGCTTGAATTCATCGGCGATGTAATCGACGACTACTTGATCCCAATCGTCACCGCCGAGATGCGTATCGC
>JBGQGR010000239.1:0-5483 GCA_041497495.1 Anaerolineae bacterium
CGGATGCGAGTAGAACCAGAACATGTGCTGCCACATCAACGGATCGCTGCCGGCCGGCACCGCTTTGCTGCGGCTGTAGAAAAAATTGTAAATGTAGGCCAGCACCGACAGCGCGATGATGAATGAACCGATCGTAGACAGGATGTTATAACCCGTCCAACCGCGCGTGGGATCGTAGTCGTAGATGCGGCGCGGCATGCCTTCCAGTCCCAAAATGTGCATCGGGAAGAAAGTCAAATTAAAACCGATGAACATGAGCCAGAAATGCAGCTTGCCCAACTTTTCATTCATCAGCCAGCCGGTAATCTTCGGCGTCCAATAATACAGTGCGGCGAAAATGCCGAAGACGCTGCCACCAAACAAAACGTAGTGCAGGTGCGCGACGATAAAGTACGTGTCGGTGATTTGCAAATCGATCGGCACGATGGCGCTGAACATGCCGCTGATTCCGCCGATGACAAACATCGTCAAGAAGCCAAAGACGAACAACAACGGCGTATGGAAGCGCAAATGTCCGCGCCAGATCGTAGCAATCCAGTTAAACATCTTTACGCCCGTCGGCACCGCGATCGCCATCGTCGCGGTCATGAAGAACACTTTCAAGATCGGGCTCATGCCGGTGGCAAACATATGGTGCGCCCAGACCATGAAACCCAAAATCGCTATCGCGGCGGTGGAGTACGCAATCGCTTTGTACCCAAAGATCGGTTTGCCGGAGAAGACCGGCAGAATTTCCGAGACGATGCCCATGGCCGGCAGAATCATGATGTACACCGCCGGATGCGAGTAGAACCAGAACATGTGCTGCCACATCAATGGATCGCTGCCCGCGCCGCTGAAGAACTGCGTGCCAAAATTCCGATCGGTAAACAGCATGACAAACGCGCCGGTCAACACAGGCGTTGAAACGAGGATCATCAATGAAGTCGTCAATATCGACCAGCAGAACAAGGGCATGCGCGTCAAAGTCATGCCCGGCGCGCGCATGTTGAGAATCGTCACAATGAAGTTGATCGCACCCAACAACGACGACGTGCCGATGAGCAGCAAGCCCAGAATCCACATATCGGTGCCGGCGGATTTAGAGAAGATGCTGTTGGCCAACGGGCTGTAACCGGTCCACCCGGCGGTGGGTGCACCGACCAAGAAACTGCTGTACAAGATCAACGCGCCGCCGACGATCATCCAAAAACTCAAGGCATTAATGCGCGGGTAAGCCATATCGCGCGCGCCGATTTGCAGGGGCACAATATAGTTGCCGATGCCGGCAAAGATCGGAATGATGAATAGGAAGATCATCGTGGTGCCGTGCATCGTGAAGGCTTGATTGTAGAATTCGGCCGAGATCACCGGCTGGCCGGGCTGGGCCAGCTGTAAGCGCATGATCAACGCCAACACGCCGCCGACGATGAAGAAGAACACCGACGACAAAATATACATGATGCCGATTTTCTTGTGATCGACCGTCGTGAGCCAGGCTTTGAGACCCGTAGACTGTATCAGCGTGCGCGGCATTGCCGCTTGAGCAGTTGCCATATCCGATCGTCCTTTCTATCTCATTGGAAGTTAGAAATTAGAAATTGGAGTGAGCCGTTCCAACTTCCAACGTCAATTATTGCAGCGATTCCAAATACGCCAATAGCTTTTGAATATCAGCCGGATTCAAATGCAAATTCGGCATGATCGATCCGGGCTTCACGCCGGGCGGATTGCTCAACCATCGAATGAGATTGCCCGGCGTATTTTCAAACATGCCGCCAGCGATAGAGGTGCGGCTGCCGAAATGCGTCAAGTTCGGCCCAACTTTTCCGACCGCAGCAGTTCCATTGATCGAATGGCAGCCTACGCACGGGCCAGTCATAAACACTTGCTGTCCCGCCGTCGCATCAGCGGTCGATGGCTGGGCCGGGCCGGCTTGTTGTGCGGCGACCCAGGCTTGAAAATCTGCGTCGTCTTTGGCAATGACTACAATGCGCATGTTGGCATGCGAAGCACCGCACAACTCGGCGCACTGACCAAAATACGTGCCGGGCTGAGCGGCTTCCAGCCAACTGGTGTTAATGTGATTCGGGATCGCATCGGTCTTGCCGTTGAGCTGCGGAATCCAGAAACTGTGGATCACATCGATAGAAGTAATTTCGAGATTGACGGTGCGGCCAGTGGGAATCACCAGATCAGTACCGGTGGTAATACCCAGATCGGTATACTGATACTCCCACCACCATTGATGGCCGATGACCTTCACATTAATCGGCTCGCTGCTGCCCTTGTTGTCAAGTTTTTGCTGCGTTTGCAAGGTTATTACGAAGAGCGACACGACGATCAATGCCGGTACAATCGTCCACGCTAATTCAAAGCGCGTGTTGCCGTGAATCTGCGGCGGCTCAACTGGGCCCGCCGGCTTGTGCCGGAAGCGCCAGGCCGAAAAGAGCAGCAACCCTTCCACTATGGCGAACACGACTACAGCGATGATCAACACGATGTTGAACAGGCCGGCAATTGTGGCGGCATTGCTGCCTTTGGGATCGAGCGTCGAGGGTGGAGTGTTGGGGCCGGCCAGAACCGGTACCGCGGTGAGGAGCGCGATGGTAAAGAGACTCAGCAGCACCGCGACAATGCGCATCGCGCGGCGGACAGATTTTCGCTGCAACCAAATCATTTATCCTCCCAAGATCAGCTAAACCAAGTTTATTTGTGTTTACCGTACATGCAACGGGCACTGAATTTAATGGTTGGGAGGCCGAATGGCCTCACAACCATAATCGATCAGTGCCCTCGGTTTCAAGCTTTAACGTTCGGCATTATACCACTCTCCTATCGACTTTCAAGTCAGCCGATCTATCTTATGCCCGATCGTTGATCAGCCGCCCGACGCGCTTCACATCGGGCCGCACGAAAACTTCTTCGCCGTGCGGTGCTTTAGGCAAACTACGTGTCAGATCAAGGCCGCTGTAATGCAAATCTTCATGCAAGCCGGTCTGCCACTTCGGCGCGTGGGTAACCTCATAAACAATACCCGCATATGCAATGTAGATCGATCGGCCACGCTCACCGTTATACAGCTCCAGTTCTTTCTCAGTGAAGATTTTCTCGTCAGTCATGTCTAGTCGCAGATCAATCATAGCTCATCCCATTCAAGATCAACGCCGTCCCTAGCGGCATCAACTGCGCCGGGGACGGCGACTTGAGTAACAAATTGCAGTTGCCGTATGGATTCGACTTAAGGCGTGACGATCACTTTCGCCGACATGCCAACACCACCCGGCCCGCCGTGAAATAAACAGTAGTAGGCGAACTCGCCGGGCTTATCAAACATAAACGAAGCTGTCTGTCCATGCGCCAATGTTCCACTATCGAACGAGCCGTCGTCGAAGGTAACGGTATGCGGCGCTGGATCGCGATTAATCCACGATACAGTTGTGCCAACCTTAATGTTCAGCGTAAGTTGATTAAAAGCAAAATCTTGCAGCGCCACGGTTACAGCTTGAGGTCCAGCGGTCGGCGCAGGCGGCTGGGTGGGAGCCGGTGTGGGCGTCACTTCGGCCACCGCGATCGGCGCGCCGCCGACAACTAACGGCGCATTATAGGCTGGACTCGCCGCGAACTGCGCGTGCTTGTACGCTACCTCGATCGTTCCTTCGCCCTTCACCGGATCGATCGTTTCATCGTTGTCCAGATCAACACCTTCTAGCAATTTCTTAGCTAATGAATTTAGATCCAGGGCAATCTTTTTAGCTTCAGTCAAATCTTTGGTCTTCGCTAATGCCAGCGCCTGCGCATCGATCTGCTGTGCCCACGGAATGGCGTTATCTACGCAAATGATCGTGTGACCCATATGCAATTTGATCGACGCTGTAGCATCGGGCGCATCGATCGCAGCTTGCGCCACCTGTTTGACTTTTTCGATCGATCGAGGGTAGATGCCGATCCCATTGCCCTCATTGAACACGCGGCCATCGCCATCGACATCGCCGAAGTTTGCACCCTGCTCGCCCTCGATCAAGTTGACGATCAATTCGGCTTGACGATGCACATCCTTCAAATCATTCTTGTCGGCGAATTCCGTGGCCAGATCCGCGTGATTAGCCACGCGCCGCCCTTGACCCAACAAGCCCAACATATAACCGGTGTTGAACGGTGTGTCCGGCGCATCAACTAACAACTGGGACAGATAGAAACGTGATTGAGGTGGCACAATCACCGAGAAAGCAATCTTATCGGAGGACGCAGCCGGTGTTGAGCCGTCCACTTCAGTGGAGATCAAGAATTCGTCATACAATCCTAACAGATTCGAACCCGTCGGCGAAGTATATTGCGCGGTAACTTTTCCGTCGGTATCAACCTTCAATGTGCCCAGGTTCAAGCGGAACTCGCCGCCCTTGCCGATCAGCCAACCGACATACTGATCGCCAGTGGCTGGCTGCGGAACATCTTGCAAACTAATCAGCAGTGAATCGCTGTGAACTTGATCATCACGCGCGGCGGCCGAGCCGGTCACGGGCGGAAGAGTAGGTACTGCTGTTGGCCCTGGCGCAAGTGTGGCTTGCGGAATAGCAGGGGCAACGGAAGCAACGGCCGTCGGGGCCGTAGAAACAATCGGGGCTGCCACGGGCGCCGCCGTTAGATATCGCATCGCAAAAATTCCTGCACCGCCGAGCGTTTGCAGCGTCCACCAGAACAACGTCGTCAACATCAATAAGCGGAAGTTCTTGAACAAGAACCACTGCGGTAAAATTTTTTCGAACCACATGCGCACGACGATATACAGACCGAGCAATTGCAGCAGGACGCCGCTGAGGCCGTGCAGAATTTCAATCGGCACAACCGGATCGTTGGGTGCCGCGCCGGGACCGATGACCTGCTGCGAGAAGGTCACCACCATGACAAACAAAATGACGTCGAGGTTGAACAACAACACGGCCGTCTGCACGCGCTGATGATGATAGAAATCTTTTTTGCGCGCCAGCCCGCGACCGATCCACAACGCGATCAGCCCGGCAATTTCAAAGATCACTGCGAGGCCGGCGCCCGTTGTAGCGCGCGTGCCCAGAAAGCCCGGCACTTTCAATTGCACGCCGAGCACGACGGCGATGATGCCCAGCGCAATGGTGATGCCGATCAGAATCCAGAGATGCGTATATCGATTCTTTTTCTTGATCGGCACCGGGGATGGATTCATTGATGTAGCCATGGTCTGCCTCCCTAACTAAAAGATTGATCGGAAACACGAACTGCCCCGCAGCCTACACTACTAAATGGCTCAACTGGATCTATCGTCCGAACTTTGCGCCCATTGTCACCGTGACTTGCTCGCCCGTGTCTGTCCACGTATCGACCTCGCCATCCGGGCCGAACGCGAGCGCGACTTCAGCCGGAATGCCGATCGAAATCGTTTCGGGATAGCGCTGCAAAACTGATCGGACGTCTGCCGACCGATCGGGCGTGTAACGCGGCGTGATAACTGCGTCCGATATCCAGCCCCA
>JBGQGR010000240.1:0-5458 GCA_041497495.1 Anaerolineae bacterium
ATCGTATAGCGGAAATGGCTGAGGTTCTGCGCGCGATCATGCTCGAGGATCATGACGACCTGCGCGTCGAAGATTTCTCGAATCTTATCGCCGACCAGATCGTAGATCAATTGCATGTCCAACTTCGAAGCGAGGCCCTGCTGCACGCTGTTGATGATCGATAGTTCGGCAGCGCGCTGATCGGTTTCTTTCAGCAAGCGCGTGGTCTCGTCAAACAAACGGGCATTTTCCAACGCCACACTCATCGAGGAAGCCAAAGTCGACAACAGCCGTACATCTGATTCGCTGAACGCGTTCTCACGATCGACGTTCTGCAGCGTGATGAAGCCTTTGACCACATCGCCCACGACGATCGGAACATAGACTCCAGACTTTGAACGCTCAGTCCCCGGCAGGGTTTGGACTCCATAGTCGTCAAATTGGGCCGAGCGGCTAAGTAATATCGGCTGCCGCGCAAGAATCATTTGCTTCACCACATTGCTGTAAGGACCCGGTTCCAGATAAAACCGTTGGCCTTTTTCAATGACGTAGTGCATGACGCCGATCTCTTGGCTGAGATCGCACGAAGCAATGATTACGGCTTGCGCAGCGAAGATGTCTCGAATCTTGTCGCCAACCAGATCGTAGATCGACTGCATGTCCAACTTCGAAGCAAGGCCTTGCTGCACGCTGTTGATGATCGACAGTTCGGCGGCGCGCTGCTCGGTTTCGTTAAGCAATCGCTTCGTTTCATTGAACAGCCGCACATTCTCGATCGCAATCGCCGCTTGATCGGCAAAAGTTCGCAACAGCGAAATTTGCTTGTCCGTAAATGGATTTACTTCTTGGCGGCGGATAACAATGGCACCGATGGCCCGGCCTTCCCGCAGCATCGGCACGGCCAATAATGTGCGCTGGCCGCTGATCTGTTGACTGAACTGCCGGCTTAATGGAAATTCGGATTCCGGTTCGATCAGCAAATCAGGCACATGCACGATCGATCGATCGATAATGGCGCGGCCAGTGACCGTATCGCGATTGAGGGGCACATCAAAGGGCGGCGTTGGGACAGGACCCCATTGAGCGACGGATCGATAGTGATCGCCTTCCACCTGCACGATCAATGCATCATAGGAATTGCACAAGCGCGCCGAATGTTCAGCTACCACGTCCAGCACGGGCTGAACGTCCGTCGGCGAATTTGCCGTGACGCTGAGAATCTCGCTCGTCGCAGTTTGTTGTTCAAGCGCTTCTGTGATTTCTCGATTACGCGTACTGAGCTCATTGAACAAGCGCACGTTCTCAATCGCAATCACCGCTTGCTGCGCGAAGGTCTGCAAGAGCGCAACGTGTTTCTCGTCAAATGATCCCGTATCCCGCCGCCCGACGCCGATCGAGCCGATCGCTTCGTCGCCGCGCATGAGCGGCACAACCAAGAGACTATTGAAGTCATTCGCGCGCGCGTACTGGCGAGTCAGCTCCGGCAGACTGGGATCATTCAGCACATCAGGCAGATTCAAGGTGGTGCGCCCGAGAATCGCGCGCGAAGAAACGCTTGAATCGTTTGCCAGCGGCCTCGGATATGCGGCACGACTTGCTGCCAACCCTTCCGGTGTGAAGTTGCGAGCTGCTACTTCATAGATAAGATTTCCATCGGTGCGATAGACGGATGCGAAAAGTCCGTTGCACAATCGATAGGCATGCTCGACGATCACTTCCATCACCGGTTGAATATCTGTGGGCGAGCTGGCGATCACGCGCAAAATTTCGCTGGTGGCGGTCTGCTGCTCCAACGCTTCAGTGATCTCTCGATTGCGCGTCTGCACTTCGTCGAACAGGCGCGCGTTCTCCAACGCCACGCTCATCGAATTTGCCAGTGTCTGCAATAAGCGAATATCCGAATCGCTGAAGGCGTTTTCTCGATCGAGGTTCTGCAGCGAAATAGCGCCTTTGACTTCCAGGCCGACGAACAACGGCGCGAAGACCAACGCTTTCGCCGATTCGGTGCCCGGAACGATTTCAATGCCATACTCACGAGATTGCTGGTCCGCGTTGGTATTGATCACTAACGGCTGATGCGTCTCATCGAGATAACGCACGATGCGCTCACGAATCGGCAGCGTGAAATTGGGCAGGCGCACGCCGCGCTCGATAGCATAAAAAGACGTACCTTGATTCGCCGCGCGATCGAGGATGTTGATGATGACAACCTGCGCGTCGAAAATCTCCTGAATCTTGTCGCCAACCAAATCATAGATCGATTGCATGTCCAACTTCGAGGCGAGTCCTTGCTGCACGCTGTTGATGATCGATAGTTCGGCCGCGCGCTGCTTCTCCGCATCGAACAAGTGCACATTCTCCAACGCCACACTCATCGACGCAGCGAGCGTGGACAGCAAGCGCATATCGTTTTCAGTGTAAGCATGGGGTTGATGACTTTGGATACTGACCACACCAGTGACTTCTTCGCCCTGCATGATCGGCATATACACCGCGGATTGATTGAGGTCTTCGGTGCTGTTGGGGGACGGGATATGCATTGCACCGAATTGATCCCCTTCCTCGGATGTCCCAACTAGCACGGACTGGCGCGTCTGGATAACACGCGAATAGATACCCGGGCCCAAGGGAATTTGCCGAGGAATACCGCGTTGCCCTTCATCAACGTAATAGTGAGCGAAGACAATCCGCTTGTCAGGGTCGTAACTGTGGATATAGGTTGTATCGGCCTTGAAGATCTCGCGGACCTTGTCGCCGACCAGATCGTAAATCGCTTGCATGTCTAACTTGGAAACCAGACCGGCTTGCACACTGTTGATGATCGCCAGTTCAGCATTGCGTTGGCGCGTTTCTTCGATCGCGCGGGCGCGCGTCAAGGCCGTGGCGATGTGCTGCGCGACAAATTCAAGTATCTTGACGTCCTCGACTTGGTAGCCAATACCCGGCGTATAACTTTGGATGAACACCACGCCAATTGTCTTGTTCTCGATCTTAAGCGGCACGGCGATGCCTGCTTCTCCCAATGTACCGACCTGTTCTACCTCACCGCGTGCTTCTGCCACAGCCCAGCTCCCATCCGCATCCGCAATGGGTTTGCCGTGACGCAAGACCCAACCCGTCGCACCGCGGAAATTCGCCAGCGGCTGAATGGGCGGCGCTTCATCTTTTTCATCCACAAAGTAAGGAAAACTCAGCAGACCGGACGGCTCGTCATAGAGGGCAATGAAGAAATTTTTCGCGTACATCAACTCGCCGACGATGCGATGCATAGCCGCATAAAATTCCTGCATATCTGGCACGGAACTCGCCGTCGATGCAATCTCATACAACGCGGCCTGAACTTTGGCGGATCGATCGGGCGAGACTTGATTGATCGCAGGCGCGATCGGTCGATCGGGCTGGCGGGATCGATCGGGTTTAGCTGCGCCGATCGGTTTACGCCGCTCAACCGGTTTCTTCTTGATCGACGGTGGTGTTTTTCGCGGAGCTGATCGCTTAGTAGTTTTCATCTGTACGTACTCCAACAATTTAAGAGGATCAGGCGCAGGCGGCCTATTATCATTTCATCACAAGTTTGTGGTGGCGTCTGTCGCTAGCACGACAGAGATCGGGGCAATCAACCGGCTGCGAGTTACAGCTTCAAGACGCATCCGCCGGGGCGGTGCGTAGATCACGCAGTGATTGTTGATCATAGCCGGCAAAGCGCGGCAAATCTGAAACGCTGGTGCGGCTCAGTCGTTCGGTAATCTTGGACAGGAAAAGTTGGCTGAGCTGCGCGTTGGTCATCAGACTGCGCATCGTTTTGGCCGAAACCTGCAAGACCGTCGTCGGCTCATCGGCCACAACGTTGGCGGTGCGCGCGGCACCGGTCAAGGCAGCGATCTCGCCGAAGAAATCACCGGCGTTCAACGCCGATAAGCCGCGATAACCACCGTCCGGTGTGGGGAGTCCGGCCACAACGCGGCCCGACAAAATGAAGAACGCGGTGTCGCCACGTTCGCCCACACGAATGATCGGCGTGCCTGCCGGCGCTTCATGCACAATGGAATGCGCGACAAAATCCGATCGGTCTTTCGCGCTTAACGTGGAGAGTGATGGCAACAAGCCGATGAGCTTGTCCATATCCGCTAACATCGCAGCGCGGCCAATGCCCAGACCGGATGTCGAGGGTGCAGTGCGGAGCAAGGTCATCGCGCGTCGCCATTCGGCCGCCGGTTGACCCAAGCCGCGCGCGATCAAACTCATCGCGCCCGAGCCTAACAAAATGAGCGAAGCGATCAAATACATGATGCGCACATCGATCACATCCGCTAACCCTGCGGCGGCCATGCCGAACAAGAACATCACATCGCGCGAGACGGCGAAGGCGCTGTTGACGCGGCCGCGCATCTCGCGCGGGGTGTTGCGCTGCACGATCAAGCGGCGGCCTACGGAGGATGGCGCATTCAACAAGCCCGAAGCCACTTGAATGCCGATCGCGATCGGGATGGAGACCATGAGCGAATAGCCGATGCCGGCCAGTGCCATACCGATGATGCTGATGGCGATCCATTGGCCTTCGCGCAGCCGCTCGGTCAAGCGCGCCATCAACAGGCTGCCGACCACAAAGCCGATCGAGGTGAGGCCCTCTTGCAGTCCATACTGCGATTCGGTGGCGTGCAAGGCGTTCTTCGCAAACGGCAGCAACAGTGAGTTCGCCAGTCCGAAGCTGACGAAGAGCGGAATAGATACGAGGAACAGCGAGCGCAGCATCGGCGAATTGATCAGGAACTTGGCGCCCGCCCTCAAGTTGCGCAGCACAACTTTCACGGTCGTCGCTTCTTGCGCGGCCAACTTCGGGAACTTGATCAGAAAGATACAAAAAGCCGAGAGTAGAAAAGATACCGCATCCAGCCAGAACGCAATGTTGACGTTCTGCGATCCGATCAAACCGGAGGCCGCAAAACCAACCGCCGTCGCACCGAAAGAACTGATCGCAATGAAAGAATTGGCGGCGGCCAGCTCTTGATCGCTGGCAATTTCCGGCAGCAGACTCTCATACGCCGGTTCAAAGAACTGCCCGACCGCACTTGACAGCGCGACGATGACATACAGCCACCCAATACTCAACGGCAGCAAGAACGGCAGCGAGCAGACCAGCACCGCGCGGATCAGATCGGCGGCGATCATGATCTTCTTGCGATCGTACCGATCGACAAATACGCCGGCGATCAAACCGACCAAGATCGTCGGCGCGGCAGTAGCCATCAACATCAAGCCGACGCTCAACGCGGAGTTGGTGACATGGTACACATAGATCGATGCGGCCAATGAGGTCAGCGCGCTGCCGATGGTGGAGATCAACTGACCGGTCCACATCAATGAGAAGCTGCGGTTACGAAAAACGGCAAAGGGTGATGGAGCGGAAGAGGTTGCGGCAGTAGGTGTCATTTAATTCCCCTTTGGCCTCATATGTTTATCCACGCAGGACACGAAGGAC
>JBGQGR010000241.1:0-5454 GCA_041497495.1 Anaerolineae bacterium
AGGTAGAATTTCGCTGAGGAGTTGGCTGTAGAACGCATCGCCACAGGCCGCATCGAGGATCACGACGTGTGGTGGTAATTGCAGATCGGTGATGATCGATCGAAACAGGGGTTCGCGCACACGGTGGTACGCTTGCAGCATCGGCCAGTAATCAGGCACTTCGGTTTTCATCAAACCCCCGCCGATCGATGAATCAGGTACGTGGTCTTACTTAAGGTACGCGTGTTGTCATTCCCGCGAAGACGGGAATCCAGAGCAACGAGACTGGACACCCGCTTTTGGTGCACCCTGAGGGGTTTTACCACCGAAGGGCGCGGGTGTGACAGTTCGTAAAGCAAATCAAGTCACTGCAGGTGACTTCGCATCGATAAACTCGCGCCAGCGACTGATTAAGCCGTCTTTGAAATCGACGACGATCGCATCATCGGCGCGGCTGCGCGCACCTGTTTCATTCTTGGTATCTTCCCAATACCACTCGACGACACATTGATCGCCTTCGATGATGATCCGCCGGATGTCGATCTTCACGTCCGAATATCGATCCGCGAAACTCTGCGTGACTTGGCGGATCGCCTCGCGACCCCGATGAATCTTGCCGGGCACGACGAATTCACCATCGGGCGTGAAGAGTGAGGCGAATAGATCGGCGTTGCCGGTGCTCCAAGCGTGCGCGGCTTGATTGATTATTGAATGAAGTTCATCGGACTGCATGTTAATCAAATCCAACGAGGAGCGAGCAATGAGTAACACTCGCCCTCACTCGTTAATCCTTACTCGTTAGAGTCTTTCTAAAATATGCGTCACCACATTCGATCCACTGCCGCCGATATTTTGCGTCATGGCGATTTTAGCGTCTGTGATTTGATTCTTGCCCGCTAGCCCGCGCAGCTGCATTGATGCTTCGACGATCTGATACATGCCCGTTGCGCCAACGGGATGGCCGCGCGCTTTCAATCCGCCCATCGTGCAGATCGGCAATCGGCCGCTGAGGAAGATGTCGCCATCGCGTCCGAGCTGCCAACCTTTGCCTGCTTCGGCGAAGCCGCTCGCTTCGAGGCTCATGACTGCTGTGATCGAGAACGCATCATGCACTTCAAATAGATCTATGTCCGCTGGTGTCAATTTGGCTTGATCGAAGGCTTTCTTAGCCGACAATGCCACGGCCTCGAGCGAGAGTAAGTTGTGTCGATCGTGCAGGGCCAAACTATCGGTGGCAATCGAACTTGCGCGAACTTTGATCGGAAATGGACTGAATCGCCGCGCGATCTCGGTCGGGACTAAGATCGCCGCGGCGGCGCCGTCGCACACGGGCGAACAGTCGAGCAGATTGATCGGATCGGCAATCATCCGCGCCTTGTTGAATTGTTCGGCCGTCAACTCATAATGCATCATCGCGTTTGGATTGTTCAAGGCGTTGTGATGGGCATTGATTGGAAACGGGGCAAAGTCCGGATGCTTGATGCGATATTCATGCATGTAACGCTGCATTAACTGCGCGTTGATCGCCACGAATGTATCGCCCATATCGGCTTCCCATTCGGCATCAGAGGCGCTAACGAGACCAGCCGTGATCTCTTCACCGGGATGATCCGTCATCTTCTCAACACCGCAGGCCAATGCAAAATCGATCTGGCTGCTGGCGACGGCGAGATAGGCAGATCGAAACGCGGCTCCAGCTGAAGAACAGGCCGCTTCAATTTTAACGGCTTCCGTACCGCGCAAGCCAACTTGATCGGTGGCCAGTCCGGCCAACAAATCTTGTCCGGCTAACGTGCTGGACAACATGTTGCCGATGTAAACTGAATCGATCTGATCGACCTGCGCATCTTGGATGGCGGCCAGCATCGCATCGACTGCGAGGAAGTAGATCGGCTTGTCCCACCGCTCGCCGATCGGGATTTGCCCGATCCCGATGATACTCACATCACGCATTTCATTCCTCTGAAATAATTTTCTCGAGTGTCTATAGCTGCATCTTATCACATTTTTTGCGGTTGACCCCAACTGGATTCAGGTCTAAAATCATTTAGCTGATCGTTCTTTTGTGTCCTGAGCTAATATGGGAAATAATCACAGGCGATGGCTTCAATAACCAACACTACTCATTCCCAAAGTTTGCCTCGATTCGGCTCCGCGAAATTTTCCCTGCCGCCGCGTCCGCGCGATCTTCTGCCTCGACCGCGGCTGCTGAATTTTCTCCACGAACACATTCACTATAAACTGAATCTCGCGTGCGCTGCGGCGGGTTACGGCAAGAGCTCATTGTTGATCGATTTCGCGCATGACACGGATAATCCTGTGGCGTGGTGCCGTCTCGATGAATCCGATGCCGATTGGGTCGTTTTGGTATCCGATCTACTGATGGCTATCCGCTCGGCGTTTCCCGGATTTCAATCGATGCTGCCGCAGCTGATCGGGCAGACGGAGCCGGCTGATCTCGCTAAAGTTTTAATCCGCGAAATTGAAACGAACATCGATCAATACTTCATCCTGGTCATGGATGATTTCCATTTAGTTCAATCTTCGCCGGAGGTTATCCGCTTTGTTGATGCGCTCTTAGCGAATCTGCCAGAGCAGGCGCACCTCATTATCTCTGGGCGTGCGTTGCCGCCACTCAAAATGACGGCGTTGGTCGCGCGTCAGCAAGTCGCTGGGCTGAGTGAGGAGCATCTGCGTTTTACAGCGGGCGAAGTGCAGGCGCTGGTGCAGCTGCGCAATGGCGTATCGATTCCCGAGATCGAAGCCGAGAAGATCGCGGTCAGTGCCGAGGGCTGGATTACCGGCATTCTGCTGACCGCACATTTGATGTGGCAAGGCCCTATTGCTAATTTGATGCGGGCCCGTACAGCAGAGATTCCGCTGTACGAATATCTGGCCGATGAAGTTCTCAATGAACAGCCTGAACTATTCCGCCAGTTCTTGATGGAATCGGCAGTCCTGCCTGAGATGGAGCCGTCCGTCTGTGATGCGGTCTTGGGGCGATTGGACAGCGCCGATTTGTTGCAGCAAGCCGAGACGCGGCGATTGTTCGTCAGCGTGGTGGGCAATGAATTTTTGACCTATCAGTATCATCATCTCTTCCGAGATTTCTTGATAGCCAAATTAAACGATCGAAATCCGGAACGTCTGAAGGAATTGCGCCGTCGCGCCGCAAACTGGTACGCTGACAATGCTATGCCCGAAGCGGCTGTGACGTTCAATGTGTTGGCGGGTGATTTGATACAGGCAGGCACGATTGCCGAGGCGAATGCGGCAAAGATGTTTTCATCCGGTCGTTACTCGACATTGCAGCGGTGGGCGGAACAGCTGGTGGCGATACAATTGGAGATTCCTTGGGTTCACCTCTATCTTTCGACTTCTGAGACAGACTTGGGCGAGGTGGATGCGGCAGAGCGCCATCTGTCAATTGCCTCGGAAGGTTTCCTTCAACGCGAAGATCAGAGCGGTTATATCGGCACCATCAATCAGCGCAGCTGGCTGGCTTACAATCGCGGCCTAGTTGAACAAGCCTTATCTTTGGCTGAGCAGGCCAGATCGCTCGCGCGTGAACAAAATCTGACCTTGCCCTTAGCATTAGCCCTGCGGTATGCCGGCGCTTATGAATTTGTCTTAGGTCATCTTGCCCAAGCTGAAGAACTGCTGACACAATCGATTCAGCTGCATCGTTCTATCTCTTATCAATTCAACCTCGCCGTGACGCTTAATGATTTGGCAGAAATCATACAGGCGCGCGGTCAGATGACTCGGGCGGTCCAAATTCAAAGCGAGGCGCTTGAGATTTGGCGGCAACGCGGCGCCCCCGGTCCACTGGCTGTTGCTCTACATCATATTGCGCAAGGGATGCATATGTTGGGGCAGTATCAATCGGCATTGGCCACATATGTCGAAGCACTCAATTGGGCAGAGCGCAGCGGCAATCCCAGGTGGGAAGCAATTGTTTTAGTGGGCCAGGGAGATTTGCTGGCAGATTTAGGCGATGTTCAATCCGCCTTGGATCTTTTCCGACAGGCGATGCTTAAAGCGGAACAATGTCACGATCGCAACATCTTGGTATCTCTCTATCGATCGATGGCGCGCAGTGAAAGATGGTTACACAATTTCACGGCCGCATTGAAGTGGGTTAGTGCAGCGGAAACAGAATCACTGCAGGCCTCTGAAGTCGTTAAGTTAGATCTGGCCGGATTACATGGAACCCTGCTGGTCGAGATCGGCTCTCGGGCAAAAGGGCGTAAGATGTTGGAAAGCGCTTGCGCGGCACTCGAACGTGCTGATAGACCTGCTGATTTAGCGCAGACGCTGCTCTTTCGCGGATATGCGGAATTCTGCGACGGCGATCAGCCAGCGGCGATAGTTTCATTGGACCGATCTTTTCACCTGGCTGATAGTTTGGGCTATGAGCAAATGTTGTTGAGCGAGGCACTTTCCGTGCGTGAGATGTTAGTCGTTTTAGCGTCTAATACGCGGATTGGCCGGCGCGTGACGGAGCTGCTGTTGCATGCCGAAGCTGCGCGATCTTCTCAAAAACATATTCAACCGGTCACAACCGCACCGCGCAGCAATGAGCACATTGCCTTGGCAGTACGCGCATTAGGGCAGAGCCAGGTCGAGAAAAACGATGTCGAGATCCCGCGAACAGCTTGGGCCTCCCAAAAAACGCGCGAGCTATTTGTGTTCCTGATCGATCGGTCACCGATTGCGCGCGATGAAGTGTTGGCTGTCTTCTGGCCCGATATGACGACATCTCGCGCCGTGTCCAATTTGCATCAGACACTTTATCGTCTGCGCCGTGCTGTTGATAATAATCTCATTGTCACCGACGATCTGGTATGTCGCATCTCGGCCAACATCGATCTACAGTATGATGTAGCCCACTTTGAAGAGCGCGCCAAGGCCGCTCTGGGATTGCGACCTCACGATCCTCGACGTGTAGAATTGTTAGCGAGTGCGGCCAACTTGTATACAGGTGATTATTTAGCAGATTTAAACGCCGATTGGGCGGTGCCGCGCCGTGAAGGACTGAGCACTCTGCATATTCAAGTTTTACGTGAATATGCCGATGAGTTGATGGCCCTTACGCGTTATTCAGAGGCGCGCTCCGTCTTGGTAGAGGCCTTAGCGGTAGAGCCGTTCCAAGATGAACTGCATGAGCGGATGTTAATTTGTCTGGGCGAAATCGGTCAGCGTCATGAAGTGGTGAATTAGTATCGCCGTTATCGTGAGACATTGAGAAATGAATTGGGTATTGAACCTCCTAAACAGATACGGGCTTTATATTCGCGACTCCTTGAATAGTCGATAAAAAATTTGTGAAGCCGAATCGGAGTTGACAGGCGAGCCAAACTTGGCTCGCCTGTTGTTATGTCTGTTGGTTGCTTTGTTGATAGGAGTTGATGTAGAGTTAGGGCTATCTCAATATCTAGGAGCGTACCGCATGTTAACTCAAACTTTACTCGA
>JBGQGR010000242.1:0-5437 GCA_041497495.1 Anaerolineae bacterium
CGCTTCTTGAAGAAACACGCCGCGACCCGGCCTACGCCCAATGACTGGGTGTATGTCCATCACTTCAGCGATCCGCTGCGTCCGCGCGCGATGAGTCTGCCGCCCGGGCGTGCCAAGCGCTTCAAGCAGGATATGCTCGCGGTGATGAATCGCTTGAAAAAAGATTTGCCGGCAGCGTTAGATGCTGATGAATATCAACAAGCCGCAGCGAGAGTGGCGCGTCAAGCCGATGACGAGCGCGCGAAACTTTTCGAGCAATTGGCTGCGCTGCTGAAGCCGAAGGGATTTTTGCTGGGCCGATCGGATCAAGGATTTTTTGTCGCGGCTGAGGGCAAAGACGGTCAACCGATTACCGCGAAGAAACTGGCCGCACTGCCGATCGAGAAACAGGAGGCGCTGGCTAAACTTCAGCCCGAGATGGATGATGCGTTGAACACCACGCTGCGATCGGTGCGATCGATCGATCAGGCCGCGCGCGAACGGCTGCATGAACTCGATCGGCAAACTGCAGCCCGCGTGATCGCGCCCACGCTTGACGAGTTGATCGGCCGTTATCGTGCCGAGAGTGCTGAAGCCGCTGAATACTTGCTCGAAGTTCAGCGTGACATCCTCGAACACATCGACGAGTTCCGATCGAAGTCAGAAGCTCGATCGGACGGCGCAGCAAGCGATCAGGCCGATGGACCTGATCCCATGATCCGCTTCGAAGTGAATGTGATCGTCGATCACAGCCGGACGCAGGGCGTGCCGGTGATCGTTGAAACCAATCCAACGTTTATGAATTTGATCGGCCGCATCGAACGCGATCTGCGCTTCGGCGATCAGGTTCTGGACTTTACCATGCTGCGGCCCGGCGCGCTGCATCGGGCGAACGGCGGCTACCTGATCATGCGCGCGCAGGACGTCATGAAAGATGCCAATGCCTGGGAAGTCCTGAAGCGCGCGCTCAGCAGTCAACAGATCGAGATTGAAGATCCCGGCACTCAATTTCAAATGTTTTCCACGCGTACCTTGGAGTCCGAGCCAGTCCCGCTCAACGTGAAAGTCATTCTCATGGGCTCACACCAGGCGTATTACGACGTGTATGAGCAGGACGAAGACTTTCACCAGTTGTTCAAAGTGCGGGCTGACTTTGCATCGGCAATGGCGCGTCTGCCGAAGAATGAGCGCGCCTATGCCAAGTTTATTCGCGCGCGCTGCGCCGAACAGCAGCTGCCGCCGTTCGAGGCTGGTGCCGTGACGCAGATCATCGAGTACGGATCGCGCCTGGCCGAAGATCAAACCAAGCTCTCCACTCGTTTTGGCGCTGTGACTGATCTAATCCTCGAAGCAGCCTATTGGGCGGATTCAAATTACCACCTGAGCGTGACCGCCGATGACGTCCGCCAGGCGTTGAAAGAAGCGCATTATCGATCAAGTCTAGCGGAAGAAGAAACACGTCAGCAGATCACAAATGGCACGCTCAGCATTCAAACCAGCGGCGCAGTCGTCGGTCAAATCAACGGCTTGTCCGTGGTCGAGATCGGTGAATATGAATTCGGACAGCCCTCGCGCATTTCGGTGCGAACCTACGTCGGGCGCAACGGTGTGATCTCGATTGAGCGTGAGGCGCATTTGAGCGGACGGATTTACAACAAAGGTGTGTTGATCCTTGAAGGCTATCTGGGCGGCCAATATGCAGCCGATCGACCGTTGACCTTGGCGGCCAGCATCAGCTTTGAGCAAAATTATTCTGATGTCGATGGTGACAGCGCGACGAGTGCAGAGTTATATGCGTTGCTATCGAGCCTGGCGAACCTGCCGATCAAGCAGAGCATCGCGGTGACGGGCGCGGTCGATCAACGCGGGCACGTGATGCCGGTCGGCGGTGTGCAATATAAGATCGAAGGCTTCTTTGATGTGTGCCAGGCGCGCGGCCTCACCGGCGATCAAGGCGTGTTGATTCCCGTGACCAATATCAAGCATTTAATGCTGCGCGAAGATATCGTTGAAGCCTGCAAGAAAAAACGATTCCACATCTGGGCGGTGAACACGATCGATGAAGGACTCGAATTGCTGACGGGCATGCGAGCCGGGCGACGCAGTTCACGCGGAACGTTCCCGAAAGATACGGTGCATGGTCGCGTGCAAGCGCGGCTGAAATCGATCGCCGATCAATTAGATGCGCGCGATAAAGATCAGCGTGATGAGAAAAAGCAAGTTCGGAAGCATGACAACGGCGATTCAGATCATGTATAGTATCGGGCGCCTCTCTCAAATTGCTGAGGTAAAAATGGAGACCTCATGGCCACACTCGACCCATCATTTTCCGGCTTAGATCCAAGCAGCCAAACACCGCCTCTTGGCGAGCCTGTCAAATTCGCTTGGTCAAGTGCCGCTCGACTGCGCCTGCTGATTGCCCTCATGGCCGGAATCGTTCTGGCCGCGATCGGCTTGCTGTTGTTTCTGGGCGATACAAGTTACACCTCCGTCAGCGATGTGCTAATGATGCTGATCGGTTTATATGTGATTCCGCTCGGCTTGGGGCTAATCGCCATCGCCTGGCGCACGCACGCCACTTCGCCCGATCGAGTGTACGAGCCAAGCGGGATCGAAAATCCGCGCAAGTGGTTTATTTTGTCCTGGCTGATCGGCCTGGTGGCCTCGTTTATTTTTATAGTTCGAGTTGTCGCCGATATCAAGCCGTCCTATGCCGTGACGATGGTGATCGCCTCGGTGCTGGTGCTCAGCGGCGGGTTGTGGTGCTTGCGTTGGTTCAGCGGCAAAATCTTGCAGGCTTGGCCGCAGGGTCGTTCGGACGTCCCCGCGACGCTGCCGCTGCGTTGGCCGCTCAATTGGTGGGTGGCCTGGTCGATGGTGGGTGGTGTGTTGAGCGCCGCGTTGGCGTTTGGGTTGGAGATATTAGGCCTCAAATTATTCGCGCCGTTGATCGCCTCGGCGACTGAACGGATCCTGCTCGCGCCATCCGGCAGCGGTTTGGATGATCCGTCGATTGTCGTGTTGATCATGTTGGGCATAGCAGTCGTCGCGCCGTTGATCGAAGAGCTGTGCAAAGCGTTGGTCTTACTGCTCTTTCGCAAGTCGATCGAACGGTCGATCGATGGCTTGATGTTGGGCATGGCCATTGGCATCGGCTTCGGCCTGGTGGAAAGCTCTTTTTATCTGGTCGGCTTGATCAATGCTTGGTGGATCGCCGCCTGGCTGCGTCTGGCAACAATCTTGATGCACGGCACTACCACCAGCATCATTGGCCGCGCGTATGCGCGCAGCCGGCGGACAGGCCAGCGGCGCGATCTGATTGCGGGCTATCTGCGCGCCGTGCTGCTGCACGGTTTGTGGAATGGCTTGGTCATCGGCGCGGCGCTTGTTGCGCTCAACAATCAGGCGATATTGGGCTGCGGTGGATTGATACTCTGGCTGCTGTTGATGTCGCGCCAACTGCCACGTATTACCACCGCGGGTGTTGAAGCGTCCGTGCAAGACGAATATGCTGCCGCCGATCAACCTCTGCCGCCCGAATGGTCGCCGATGGATAATGGCTTGGCGTGGAAGTTGGTGGGCAGTGAGCCGAAATATTATCAGGCCGTGATCGGAGAACAAACCTAGTGAGTTCATGAAGAGAAAAAAGAAATCGGGTCTCTGCTTGAGACCCGATTTTTGTTTTACCAACCGTATCTTTCTTCGCGCCAGATGTTGGCGCTCATTGAATAACCGGCTTGCTCCCAGAAGCCTGCCCGATCTTGCGGCATGAACTCCAGGCCGCGCAGCCACTTGCCGCCCTTCCACAGATATCGATCGTGATCGGACTGCGGTTGTGAAGGCAGTGCGCCGGCCACGCCGCGCAGCGGGTAACCGTGATCGGCTTCGATCGGCTGTCCGTCGAGATGCGTGGCCAGGATAAATGCATCGCTGAGTGCCACATCGATCGGGATATTGACCGTGAAGCCATACTCGCAGTGCTGCATGATGAACTTGGCTTCCGGCTTGGGCTGGATGACACCTTGATCGATCAAGTCTTTGAGATGCACGCCTTCCCAGACCGTATCGAACTTGCTCCAGCGTGTGACGCAGTGAATATCCATTTGCATCTTGCGGCGCGGCAGCTGATTGAATTCGTCCCACGTCCAGACTTTCTCTTCTGCCACTAAGCCAAATACTTTGAAATTCCACGTGGCGGGATTGAACGGCGGCACCGGTCCATAATGCAGGACCGGGAATTTTTGGGTCAAAGCCTGACCCGGTGGCAGCCGCCCCATTTTTTTGACGGACTCTTCTTGACCTTTACGATTTAGAAAATTAAAAGCCATACTGCTCCTCTCTAGATACCACTGCAGAAATTATACCATCCGATCTTACGAAAGAATTAAGGACGGCTGAATCGGTGGCACCGATTAGTCTCTTCAGTAGATCAAATGTTACGCCGGGCCAGAGGGTCAATCGTGTTTGGAGCCGTTCGGCATGATCGCGCCTTGCAGCTTCGCATCGGTGAGGTCGGCTTGATCGAGGATGGCGCCTTGCAATTTCGCTTCGCGCAGGTTGCACTGGCTGAGATCGGCCAGACTGAAATCGGCGCGGTGCGCATCGGCAAAGGTGAGGTTCGCACCGCGCAGCAGGGCGGCCGTCAGGTTGGCCAAACCCAAATGGGCAAAAGTGAGATTCGCACCGGTGAGATTGGCGCCGGTCAAGTTAGCTTGATACAGATCGATTTTGCGCAGATCGCTGCCGGTGAGATCGGCTTCGACTAAATCCACGCTGCTTAAAATCGATTCGTGCAGATCAGCGTGATCGAGGTTCGCCTCGCGCAGATTCGCACCGCGCAGATCCAAGCCGGACAGATCGAGGCCGCTCAAAACGGCGCCCTTGAGAAACAGATCGCCATGACCGCGCGCCTTGCGCTCGGCAATCAATTGCTCGATCATTTCACGGGTGAAAGTAGCCATATCACACTCAGGCAGTGAAGATGGGCAGATGCCCCAACGCGATAATATCTTTCCACTTGGCGCGCTCGCCTTCAGTGAAGACGGCCGCCGTGGCGCTGATGATGCCGCCGGCTTTCTCGATGATCATGCGCATCCCCTGCAGAGTGCTGCCGGTGCTGATCACGTCGTCGACAATGATTACATTTTTGCCTGTGATGAGCTCAATGTCTTTTTCGTCGAGGTATAACGTCTGCGGTTCGCCGGTTGTGATCGACAATGTATCAGCTTTGATCGTTTGGCCCATATACGGCTTGTAAGTCTTGCGCAGCACCACGTAAGGCAATTGAGTCTCGACCGACAACGCATACGCCAGCGGGATGCTCTTGGCTTCGGCGGTGATCAATACTTGCGCCGTTTTTGGCAGTCGCTTCGCCAGCGCCTTGGCGGCGGCTTGCACCACCTCGGTGTCGCCCAGCATATTGAAGAGCGCGATCTTCACGCCCGGCGCAACTTGAAAC
>JBGQGR010000243.1:0-5426 GCA_041497495.1 Anaerolineae bacterium
AATCCGGCGAGGGCGTCGAAGTGAAAGCGGGTGGCCAATCGATCAACGCCGATAAAGCATTGATCGCGATCGGGTTTGCACCGAATTCCGAAAATCTCGGACTCGAAGCGATCGGTGTGAAAATCGATCGCGGCGCAGTCGTGGTTGATAATCATTTCCGCACGAACGTGCCGAACATTTACGCGATTGGCGATGTGAATGCCAAGTTGATGCTGGCGCATGTCGGATCGGCGCAGGGCATTGTCGCTGCTGAAACGATCGCAAATGCGGAAACGGTCGAACTGGACTACGACGCTATGCCGCGCTGCTATTACTGCCAGCCGCAGATCGCTTCGATGGGCATCACCGAGAAGCAGGCGAAAGAAAAAGGTTTAGAGATCAAGATCGGCAAGTTCCCGTTCCAGCCGAATGGCAAGGCGTTGGGCTTGGGCGAGAATCACGGCTTCGTCAAAGTGATCGCCGATGCGAAGTATGGCGAAATTTTGGGAGTGCACATGATCGGCCCCGAAGTCACCGAACTGCTGCCCGAATGGGTTTTGGCGCGCAACTACGAATTGACGCCGCACGAAGTCGCTCGATCGGTTCACGCGCATCCGTCGTTGGGTGAGGCGATGATGGAAGCCGCTGAAGCGGTGGGCGGACAAGCGATTCACATTTAAATATAGACCGAAGACCGGAGACGGCAGACCGCTGATGATACTTGGCGGACTGCCGTCTTTCGCTTTACAAGGGGAGCGGAATATGTCTTACAAATTCGAGAGACTTGAAGTTTGGCAATTGTCCTTGGAGTGCGTCGATTTGATTTACAAGATTGCCGATGCGTTTCCGCGTAACGAAGAGTATAATTTAAAGAGCCAAATTATTCGCGCCGCGACTTCAATTGCGCTAAATATCGCCGAAGGATCGACGGGTCAAAGCGATGCCGAATAAAATCGTTTCTTGGGAATGTCACTCCGCTCATTAATTGAGACGGTTGCCTGTCTTCGATTAATCGAACGAAGAAACTACCTAAACGCGGATCGATTGAAGGAAGTTGGCGCTTATGGTGAAAGGCTGTTTGTTAAGATACAGGCTTTTCGTAAATCGTTAAAGTGATGCTTATTGGGTAATAATCAACTGCGGTCGGCGGTCTGCTGTCTGCCGTCAGGATTTGGAATGGAACTTCGTCTCTACAACACTCTCACTCGAACCAAAGATGTCTTCAAGCCGATCGAGCCAGGCAAGGTGAAGATGTACACTTGTGGCCCGACGGTGTATCGCTTCATCCACATCGGCAACTTGCGATCGTTTATGCTGGCCGATTGGATTCGACGCGCGTTGATCCATTTTGGTTATGAGGTGAACCACGTCAAGAACATCACCGATGTCGGCCACATGCGGCAGGAGATGCTCGATCGCGGCGAAGACAAGATGATTGCCGCGGCGCGCAAAGAAGGCAAGCAGCCGTTAGAGATCGCCGCGTTTTACACTGAATCATTCCGTGACGATGAAGTGAAGGTCAACATTTTACCCGCCCATGTTTTTCCTAAAGCGACCGAGCACGTTCCAGAAATGATCGACATCACGCAGCGCTTGATCGATAAAGGTCTTGCTTACAATGTCGCGGGCACCGTCTATTACGATGTGTCAGAGTTCAAAGAGTATGGCAAATTATCTGGCAACGAACTCGAGAGTTTACTGGAAAGTGTGCGCGGCGAAACGGCGACCGACAAGCACGCGGCGGAAGACTTCGCGTTGTGGAAAGCCGCCGAACCCGGCCGCGTGATGAAGTGGCCCAGCCCGTGGGGCGAGGGTTTTCCGGGCTGGCACATCGAATGCAGCGCGATGTCGTTCAAACACCTCGGTGAGCAGATCGATATTCATACCGGCGGTGTCGATCTGATCTTCCCGCATCACGAGGACGAGATCGCGCAGAGCGAAGGCGCAACTGGCAAGAAGTTCGTCAATTATTGGATTCATGGGCAGCATTTGTTGGTCGATGGCTTGAAGATGGCGAAGTCCACGCGTAATGATTATCGCATGACGGATTTGATCGTACGCGGATTTGATCCACTGGCGCTGCGCTATTTGTATGCGACTGCGCACTATCGCACTCGCTTAAACTTTACCTTCGATGCATTACGTGGAGCGCAGCGTGCGCTCGGCCGCGTGCGCGAGATGGCAATCGAATTCGATCGATCGAACGGCAAGCGTGATGAATGGCTGGAAGCGGAATACCACCACGCGTTCGATGAAGCGCTGGCTGATGATGTGAATTTGCCGATGGCGCTTTCGGCCGCGTGGTTGATGCTGAAGTCTAATCTGCCACCCACCAGTAAATTGTTTTTGCTCTATGAATTTGATGAAGTGCTGGGACTTAATTTGAAACAGTGGGTGGCTGAGCATCGCGATCTGCCCAAGCCGATCGAAATTCAGATTGATCGACATATCGATCTGCGCCGATTGAAAAAATATTCAGATAGCGATCAAATCCGATCGGAGATCGAGGCCGAAGGTTTTCGGGTGCTCGATCGATCTATTGATGGTTACGCGCGGCCGCGCGGCACGCTCGATCCGTCGTTGAGGCCAAATGTCGTCACGCATATGCGTGAAGTGAAATCGCTGCTGAATGGGTCAGACAAGTACGATTTCTCGATCAATTTGCTGGCGTGGGACAATGGGGATGAGATCGAACGGGCCGTTTCGAGCGTGCTAGCTCATCGGGGTGAACACTCGATCGAGATTGTGTTGATCGATAATGGCTCGAGCGATGGCACGGCGGAGGTCGTCAAGCGCTTAGCGGCGGCTCATCCGGAAGTGCACGCGTTGTGGATCGATCATTGGATTGGCGAAGCGGCAGGCCGCAATGTCGGCTTGATGCGGAGTCAAGGCCGCATCGTTATCATGCTCGGCAACAACGTCGAGATCGCGGGTGACATTTTTGAGTTGATCGATCGGGCGTTGAATGATCCTGAAGTTGGCGTGTGCGGTGGCTGGGGAGTTCGATCGGGCGACCTGCGGAACTTTGAATCGGCTGAAGGGCCGGACGTGGATGCGGTTGAAGCCTACTTGATGGCGTTCCGTCGATCATCGCTCAAACGCGTGGGCTTGCTCGACGAGAAGTATCGTTTCTATCGCCACCTCGATCTTGATTTTAGTTTGCGCTTTTCCGATTTGGGACAGAAAGTGATCATCATTCCCGAAGTGCGTCAGCGAACCAAGCAGCACGAGCATCGCGTATGGGAATCGATGCCGCCTGACGAGCGCGATCGCAAGAGCAAGCGCAACTTCTACCGCTTCCTGCACCGCTGGGGCGATCGACGTGATTTATTGTTGCAGCCTGCGCCGATTCATTATCATGCTGATGACGATGATTGAGATACAGAGATGGAGCGATAGAGAGACGGCGAGATTGCTTGATTATTGGGAATGACGTAGAATTAGAAAGTAATATGAAACCTGAACTCATGTTGGGCTACGATAAAGAAGTGGATGTGCTCTACCTTTCTTTTGGTGAACCGCAAAAAGGAATGGAGTACGTTGACATTGCTCCTGATTTGGTGGCGCGTATCGATCCCATAACGCGTAAATTAGTTGGACTAACCATTATTGATTTTGAAAAGCATTTTGCCGAAGGGCAAACGTTAACCCGTTTGCCAGTTATCGGCGATTTAGAAATTGCTGGGGTTAAATAGATTGGATAATGTGATTCCCGTTGAAGCGATTGAAATTTCAGATAGGCCCAGGCGCCGACCGGAGTGGCTGAAAGTCCGCGCGCCACAGGGTGAGACGTACGAAGAACTCAAGCGCCTGATGCGCGTCAAGACGCTGCACACGGTGTGCGAAGAAGCGATGTGCCCGAACATCGGCGAATGCTGGGGACGCGGCACGGCGACGTTCTTGATGATGGGCGATGTCTGCACTCGTTCGTGTGGCTTTTGTGACATCAAGACCGGCCGACCCGCGCCGCTCGATTGGGATGAGCCGAATCGTGTGGCGCAGGCGATCAAGGCGATGAACTTGCGGCATGCCGTGATCACATCGGTCAATCGTGATGAGCGCAAAGATGGCGGCGCGCCGATCTTCGCGATGGTGATTCGACGCGTTCGCGAAATCCAGCTCGGCTGCACGATCGAAGTACTGATTCCAGATTTCAAGGGCAACATCGATGCACTGAAGATGGTGACGGATGCTGCGCCCGAGATTCTGAATCACAATGTAGAGACAGTGCCACGCTTATTCAAAAAGGTTCAGCCGCAAGATAACTACGAATGGGCGATGACAACGCTGGGCAACGCGAAGCAGCTGAGTCCCAATCAAGTCACCAAGAGCGGCATCATGCTCGGTTTGGGTGAGACTAAGGTAGAAGTGATTGCGGTGATGCGCGATCTGGCTGATCGCAAAGTGGATATTCTCACGCTCGGGCAGTATTTGCAGCCGAGCAAACAGCATCTGCCAATCGATCGCTATGTGCCTTTGGAAGAGTTCGCCGAGTTGAAACAGATTGGGCGTGATCTGGGTTTCCGCTGGGTGGAGAGTGGCCCGCTGGTTCGATCGTCTTACAATGCCGACAAGCAGGCGCGGGCGCTGGTGTCGGGATCGATGTTTCCGATCAATGTGTGAGGGTGTTACACAAGTTTAAGCCGCTTCGCACGAGGCGGCTTTTTGTTATCTGACATTTCGTTCGCATAGGCAGATCGATACACGAACAATGGCGACGATAAGTTTTGCTGAAAATGAAAAGAGTCTACGCGCAACTTCGATCGATGATTCGGTTGCGATCTATATTCACATTCCCTTCTGTCATCATCGCTGCTCGTATTGCGACTTTAACATCTACGCCGGGATGCGATCGATCTACCAGCCGTATGCCGAATCGATCGCGCAAGAGATCGCGACGACTGTGCAGCGAGTAGGGCGCCAGCCCGTCCGATCGATCTTTTTCGGCGGCGGGACACCGTCGATGTTTCCGATCGAGTTGATCGGCGGAATATTGGCGAATGTGCGGACGTTTTTCGAGGTGGAGGATCGGGCGGAGATTACGCTTGAGGCGAATCCGGCAGCAGACGGTAGACGGCGGACCGCAGTTGGTAATTCTTCAAGCGAGATTAGCAGCGGTCTTCAGTCTGTGGTCCGCGGTCAAGAATTCTTTACTCAACTGAGATCGCTCGGTTTCAATCGGTTAAGTCTTGGGGTGCAATCGAGCCACGAACACGAATTACATTTGCTTCGACGCGGCCACTCTTTCGGAGATGCGATCGAGACTTATCAAGCGATGCGTAATGCCGGGTTTGATAATCTCAACATCGATCTGATCTATGCGCTGCCGAATCAATCGCTCGATGAGTGGCGCACAACCTTGGAACGCGTACTCGCCCTGAGGCCCGATCACATTTCGGCGTACAGCTTGCAAGTTGAAGAGCACACGGCGATGTTCAATTGGGTGC